>JAKITG010000034.1 GCA_021648195.1 Flavobacteriaceae bacterium
ATAATCGATTCATAACCATTACTCCATGGTGCATGTCCTGATATATACCACCTTATTCCAAGTCCAACTGTATGATAGGCAAATAATAATATAAGTATAATTACACTTGCTTTTATCAATGCCTTAAGTATTTTACTCTGTTTTAATATATTAATAATTACCAAAATAAACAGAACAGCACTTATTAGCATATATTTCCAAAATAAACCTCTAAAAATATCATATTTATTATAAAATAATTCTAAATCTACTTTTTTCTTAGAAGGAATAACTTCTGCTCCAAATTTTCTTTGATATTTATGTATACTTTCTAAAAATTCATCGGCCTTGGTATAATCTTTTGTTTTTAATGCTTCCTTAATTTCTTGAGCATATAATGGAATAATACTACTAACGTATAAAGAATCTGTACCTTTGAATCCTGCACGAGCAGTTTCATGGTATGCGTACCATTTATTATTATTACTACTTTTGAGTGGAAAAAATTTAAAAATCTCGCTTTCTAAAGTGCCTGCACCAAAAATTAAATTGGCTCTTTCATCAACAGCGATAATACTTTGCTCATATTTATTTTTTATTTTTTGTTGATGTGCTTTAGAAACATCTTCCTTTAATTTATATTCACCTTTATCTGTAAATAAATTTGAGAAACTAACATATTTTTGATTGTGAGGAACTCCTATAACATCACGTAATTTTGTATTATCTTTTTTGATATAAATAAATGGAATAAAAAACCAAGCTCTTGGATTTATCATTAAAGACAAAACAAACTGATTGGCATCAAAGTCTTTATAGGTTTCATTATGACTAACTTTTCTAAGTAACTCAGTTGCATAAGTGTTAACAGGTTTCATTCTTCCCTCTGCATCTTGAATAACCAACTCACCAAATCGTTTGGCATGTTCTTTATCAATTTTTTGGGAGGTGATTAAAGAATCTATAGACTTATTATGATGATTATGTTCACTTTGAGAAAATGCTGTAAAAGAGGTAAGTAATATAATTATGATAAAATTTATTCTTTTTTTCTTTAACCTTTTTAAATTTCTTCTCAATAGAGCAAAATGTGTTTTATTGGATATTAATGATAAAATTAACCCTAAAAAAAGTAAAGTATATCCTATATAAGTAACCCAAGTTCCTATATTATCATGATTAACAGATAAGTGGGTTTGTTCAACCTCATCAGTATCATTGTAACCAGATTGAAAAAAACGATACCCTTTATAATCTAAAATATTATTCATGTATATTCTAAAATCAAATGTTTTATTACGGTCAATTACTGTAATTTCACTTGCAAAAGATTTAGGACTCATCGAACCTGGATGCCTTTCCAATTGGAAGTCACGTAATTTTATTGAAAACGGAAGTTCAATTTGGTTTGATCCATAACTTAATCTAAAATTAAGACCATCTTGGGAAAAAATAATTGGAGCATTTATACTCAAGGCATTTCCATAAAGAGCTACATTCTTTGTGGTGTTTTCGGTTATTACTTCAACTTCTAATAAATCAGATGGATGTTCATCTTTATCTCCTGATACTATTTCCATTTTACCTGTAATACCTGGGTCAGGAATTACAAATTGCATACTTCCCAATTGATATAAAGATCGTAAATGAAAAGTTTGTACAGAATCTTTTACAACTTCACCTTTACTTCTTGAAGCCATAATCATATAGTTTCCTTGATACGGAGAACTAATTCTTAAAGTATCGTTTTCTGTAAAAATATTTACAGCCGTTTCTGTTGGGTTTTCAAAAGAAATCAATGTACCATGCATATTAATTGTTTCTCCTGCCTTTACGTAATGTTCATGTCGGCTGCCATCGCTAGATTCTACTATTTTTAAGAATTGATCTCCTGTTTCATTTTCTTGTAATACTTCATAAGCATTTGGAATATAATTTATATAATTTATGCTAACCTTTTTTTCTTTAAAATCAGTTTTAATATTAAAGCTATTTCCTCCACGAATTTTATCTAAGAAAACAGTAATATAACCAATAAAATTTGAAGGATTATTGGGTATATTTGCAAAAAAATAATGCTCATTGATTGGTTTTTTTTGCTCTTTATTATCATCAATATGAACATTAAAATATGCTTTATCCGACAGCATTAAATTGGTAGATTCACCCTCATATATTGGCATCATCCCTTCATAGCTTATATATCTTGTAATTCCTGCCCCAATAATTATTATCACAAAAGATAAATGAAACATCAAAACCGATAACTTTTGTTTACGCCACAAGTTGTATTTTTTGATATTTCCTATAAAGCTAATTAAAAATAATATTATAATTAATTCAAACCACCAAGCATTATAAACCAGTGCCTTTGCTGTTTGTGTTCCAAAATCATTTTCAATAAAGGTAGATACACCCATAGCAGTAGCAAAAACAATAAATAAAACCCCCATTAATCGGGTTGAAAATAATGCATTATATATTTTTTTCATTTTATAATAATTTTAACCCTACAAAGTTAATATATTGACAAAAGCTAATGATTTTTATTTTAATAATATTTACTATTTATATTCTTTCTAAATAAAAAAAGTGTTTCAAAAACTGAAACACTTTTTTATATTTTGATTAAATAGCCCTACCACAATTTACATCGGGGTAGCTCATTTTTAATTTATTTTACTTCAAAAGTAATTTTTACATTTACCCTAAAACTAGCTATTTTACCATCATCAACAACAGCACTTTGTGATTGTACAAAAACTGATTTGATATATTTTACACTTTTTGATGCATGTGCAACTGCCTTCTTTGTAGCTTCTTCCCAACTTTTACTTGAATCGGCTAAAACTTCAATAACTTTTAATACTGCCATAATAAATATATTTTTTAAATTTATTTTAATGTTATACAAATATAATAAAATTCATACTCCTTTCCTATCTTTCTCTTCTTATGTTTTATTAACTAAAGTATCTATTGGTTGTGCATCCTACTAATTGGTATTTATTCTAACTTTATTTGTTTCATGAAAATAATTATGTCTTTATATTCATCAGATGACTAATAATCGTTACGAAAAAAGTCATCAGATGAATACTAAAAATGAAAACTCTGAATAAAAATTTTTATCTCTTTCTTTACACATAACTTATGTATCTTAGCTTTATGATAAAAGTAATTTTACTCGGTTCTGGTAATGTTGCCGTTCATTTGGCAAAAGCTTTTGTAAAGAATAAAAATATTGATTTTATACAAAGGTTTGGTCGAAGTAATAGCAATGTAAACTTCTTTGACAAAACAATTCCTGTAATTCATAAAATTAGTGAATTAAAACCTGCAGATGTTTATCTTATTGCTATTTTTGATGATGCTATTTCTGATTTTTCAAAGCAATTAAAGTTCAATCAAGGCTTGGTAGTACATACCTCTGGTAATAAGTCTTTAAACACACTACAATGTAATGCCAATAAAGGAGTTTTTTATCCCTTACAAACTTTTTCAAAAGAGCAAAAAGTAGATTTTAAAAAAATACCTATCGCTTTTGAAACAGAACAAGAAAATGATTTTATATTATTAGAAAAATTAGCCAAATTACTAAGTAATGAAACATATAACATAGATACTGAGCAACGAAAAAAATTGCATATCGCAGCAGTATTTGCAAATAATTTCACCAATCAGATGTATAAAATTGCTAAAGATATATGTGAAGAACATTATTTTTCTTTCGATATTCTAAAACCTTTAATTCAGGAAACTGCAAATAAATTACTAACATTAAGTCCTGAAAAATCACAAACTGGTCCTGCAAAAAGAAGTGATGAAAAAGTAATTGAAAATCATTTACAACAATTGAGTAAGAATCAAAAGGAAATTTATAAATTGCTCACAAAATCAATAATTGACACGCATAAGTAAAATTAAAAATGGAAAAAAGCTATAAAGAACTCATGCCTCAAATCACTACATTTATTTTTGATGTTGATGGAGTTTTAACCGATGGATCTATTACCATTTTTACAAATGGTGAATTGGTTCGACAAATGAATATTAAAGATGGTTATGCCTTAAAAACTGCTGTTGATATGGGATTTAATGTTTGTATAATTTCGGGAGGAACTAACGATGGTGTTAAATCTCGTTTAAAAGGTTTAGGAATTACAGATATTTATTTAGGTGCGCATAACAAAACAGAACAATTAGATGAATATCTTGATATATACAATATTGCGCTAGAAAATGTTTTATATATGGGTGATGATATTCCTGATATTCCTGTAATGAAAATAGTTGGCTTACCTACTTGCCCCAAAAATGCTGTTCCAGAAATTCAAAATATATCAAAATATATTTCTCAAAAAAAAGGAGGTAAAGGATGTGTAAGAGATGTTATTGAACAAGTTTTAAAAGTTCAAGACAAATGGAATACTCAATTTGACGCTAAATATGATTGATAAGGCTGATATTTCAACGGAAGAAAAATTACTTAAAATACCTATTATTAGAGGATTTGTAAAGATATTCCAAAAAATTAAAATTCCTGGTCTAGAAGGCATGACACTTTATCACCTTCTTGAAATGTATTTGAGTGGAATTATTAAAGGTGCTTTTACCGCTCGTGCCGGAAGCATTGCATTTAGTTTTTTTATAGCCCTATTCCCTTTTGCTCTTTTTATTTTAACATTAATACCTTATATTCCTTTTGAGGGCTTTCAAGAAGATTTTTTATCTTTAATTTTTAAAGCCATTCCATCAGAAGAATCTAGGAGTGCTGTATCTGATGTTTTAGATGATATTGCAAATAATAAATATGGAGGGTTACTTTCTTTTGGTTTTTTCCTCTCTATTTTTTTGATGACTAATGGTGTTAATGCCGTTTTTAGTAGTTTTGAAAATACATACCACAATATTAAAACAAGATCAATTGTTAAGCAATATTTAGTTTCATTAATTATTTCTCTAGTATTGGCTTTACTATTATTTATTACCGTTGGTATAGTAATTTTATTAGGATTTTTAATTAAATCATTAAACCAACAAGGTCTTGTTGGTGATACTACTTTTTGGATAGGAATTGTACAAATTATAATCTTGTTATTTATGGTATTAATTTCTATTTCAATACTATATTATTTTGGTACCAGAGAAGGTAAAAAAACACATTTTTTCTCACCTGGTACTATTTTAACCACCATACTTTTTATCATTAATTTTAAAATATTTGGGGTTTATATTGAACAATTTGCTCAATACAATAAACTATATGGTTCAATTGGTACCGTTTTGGTAATTATGCTTTTTATTTGGTTGAACTCACTCATATTACTCCTAGGCTTTGAACTAAATACCAGCTTGTTTAGACTTCAGCAAAAAAATTTAACCAAAAATTAAAAATAACCAATCAAATTCTATGGAAATCAAAAGAAGCAGCAATCTTTTCGTATAAAATTTTTAGATATTCTCTAAATTTTATACTTTAACCACTTCTTTTAATTCTAAAAATTAATTTTTAGTTTGAATTCAGATTACAATATTTTAAAAACCTTGCAGGATTTATTTTTTTAAATTACTGAAATACAATATCTCTAGGAATGATTCCTGTTTCAATTGTATTTAATAAGGTTTTAGATGCTAAATCAAAAACTTTTAATTTTCCTTCACTTGTAAAATTACCTGCATCTGTAGCAAATAATTTCCCATTATTGACTCTCATTGTATAATAAAATCCGTCAAAACTACTAATACTTTCACTAGGTAACTCTGCTAAACTTGAATTCATTTTATATACTTTACCATTTAAATTATAATACAAATTGTCTCCATCATTTGTCAAATGTGCTGGATGATCTGTTGTTGATGCAAATTCTAGAGCGGTTGCTTCCAAATTATTTGTGCTAATTTTATACAAACTACCTGCTGTTTCTGCTGTAGCATGACTTGGGTTTCCTGCACATAGAACCCAAATATTTCCCGAGTCATCACTAACTAAAGAATTTGGAACATCTCCAATTGTAACCGTTTCTTTAATAGAATTATTTTCTGTATCAATAACAACTATTTTATTATTCTGACTCCAACCTCCTTGTAAGGCTACAAATAAATTATTATCAATCAATAGCATCTTCTCTGGTCCTTCACCAACAGGTATAGTATTTGAAACTGTATTTGAACTTAAATCAATTACTGAAATAAAATCATCGGAAGGATCACCTGAGTCTCCCCAATTACTTACATAACCAGTATTTCCTTTTATAACAAAATAACGGGGATTTTTTATATCATCTCCTTCTATTGTCGTAATTTTTTCCATAGTATATCTATTCACAACAATAATTTTATGAGAATTGTTTACTACTATATATGCTTTTTCATCCCCAAGTATCATTGAATTTACAATATTACCTAGATCTTCACCATTAACAGTTTTGTATATTTTTTTACTTATAACGGCATCATTTCCCACAAAAATAATAGTTCCTGTTCCATTTTGAAATGGACCTTCATTGATAATAAAATATCCTTTTTCATAATCTCCTTTTAGCAATACAGGTTCATCATCATTTGTACAAGAGTTCAAAAATAGTAACGTTAATAATACTACGGCAAATTTTAAAGTTTTCATTTTAGTTTTAAATTTTTAAATTAATATTAAGTGTATAATTTCTATTTGGCATAGGCCGATAGGCAACCGATTGATAATTTTTATCAAACAAATTGTTTATTTTAAATGCGATTTTTATTTTATCTTTTAATAAGTTTCTATAGAAATTTATATTTGATAGCATATAGTTATCTATATATTCTGTATTACTTGTAGTGGTATAAACTTTACCTGTATATTGTAAATTATAAGAAAAATTCCATTTTTTATATTGATAATGTAAATGGCTATTTGCTTTATGGAAAGGCACATAAATTAACTGTTTATCTAATTCTTCATCGTTTGAAATGGCATAATCATACTGTATCTTTAAAGATAATAAATGATGTGTAAATCTCTTTTTAACAGATGCCGAAAGTTCCAAACCATAATTAGAAACATCTTGTATATTTTGAGGTTGCCAAAAATTAGTTGAAGTAGGTTGCCATTGAATCAAATCTTTACTTTTTATAAAATAAGATGTAATATTAAATTGAAATAACTTATTATTGAAATCTAAACCAATTTCGGCTGACTTACTTTTTTCTGATTTTAAATCGATGTTACCACCTGGATTCCAATACAAGTCGTTAAACGTTGGGTTTCTATAATTAGTAGAATATGCTGCTTTTATAGTAAGTTGTTTTGTTAGTTCATATTTCCCATCTACAGCATAAATTAAAGGAACTTCAAAAATCGATGAATACTCTTTACGTATACTTATATTGTAATTTAATTTTGGAATGGGTTGATGATGAAATAAGACATGTGAATTGAAAATATTTTGCTCCTCCTTTATTATACTTGATCCCCAACCTTTTTCATTTCTATATTCTAAACCCGCATTAAAAAAAATAGTGTTATTTAAAAAATAGGTGAAATCATATTTCGATATTAAATAATTGCTCTTTCCAACAGCAAAATCTGGAGCATTTTTATCAAAAAAATAGGTAAATTTTTCGGTTAAATAAGCTAGTTTTAAAGAAGATGTAAATCTATTGCCTAAATACTTCCAATCTAATAAACTACGTGTATTAAAATTTAAAAGCTTTGCATTACCTGAAGCTGTAAGCGTTCGAGAGATATCTCTATCATTATCTAAAAAAGAAGTATAAAAATTTATATTGCTTTTGAGGTTAATTCTATAAGCAAAAACCCCATTGATATTGTAATTTATATATGCTCCATTATCATTTCTCAAATCGGAATCTAAATATGGATAATTATTGTCAGAATTTGTAGTTCCTAGAGAAATTTTTGTATATATTTTTTGATTACTAAGTAAAGCATTAAATTGTGTTGCGTAGGTATTATAACTTCCCAAGCCTAAATGAATACTCATTTCCTTTTTATCAAAAAAGACAACTCTATCACTTAAATTAATGGCACCACCAATAGCGCCACTACCTAATAAAACACTTGCTCCTCCTTTTCTAATTTCAATAGCATCAAAACTGTTTGCAGTTAAGGTATTAAAATCTGTTTGCCCGTTTAATACGGAATTAATTGCAATTCCATTCCAATAAACACCTGTATGAGAAGCTCCTGTTCCTCGTAAGGAAATAGAAGAAACCAACCCATTTCCATTTTGCTTGAAATATAAATTAGCTTGATCTTGTAAAAGATTTCCTAGACTTTGATATTCATTTTTTAAGATAGAATCTGTAATGATTTTG
This sequence comes from Flavobacteriaceae bacterium, assembly GCA_021648195.1. Classification (GTDB taxonomy): domain Bacteria; phylum Bacteroidota; class Bacteroidia; order Flavobacteriales; family Flavobacteriaceae; genus Lutimonas. The sequence goes on from JAKITG010000034.1 coordinate 8,299, forward strand.
ATATAATAACCACTATTAAAACTAGAAGAAAAATTGCCTTTTAGTACAATCTCTTCCAATTTATTTATGCTATCATTTTGTGCAAAGACAAAAATAGATACCAATAAAAATATTGATGTAATTTTATTTTTCATATCACAACAGTTTTTCATCCGAAAACTTTGTATTTATTTATTATTTTTGGCAGGTTTCCTGGCTTGTTCCATGCTATTATACCTTCCCAACAATAAAGTCAGTGGTAAATTGAAGTAATAACATCTCAAAATGAGGTGCCGAAATGAATTCGGCATGAACTTACAGTTGCGGAGACAGCTCTTGATTTTAACAAGATTCCCTTTTCAATTTATTCAGCAAATTTGCTGACCAAAATCTGAGCAAATTTAATCTAAATTATATTATGTGAAAAATTTTAAATGATAATAATTTTAAAATATCGTAAACTTGCAACTAAATTAATACCGTTTCAAAAGCTATTTTTACAAAAAATAATGAGAGAAAATAATTTTCATGCACTTAATAATCACTTAAAATATTTATTTATTTTCTTAGCTTTAAGTTTATGGAATTTATCTTGTAAAGAAGTAAATAATAAAACAATAAAAAACACAAATTCAATTTCATTTTTAAGTTCTATTAAATACGCTAAAGGATTTGATATTCAAATATTTGACGGCTATAAAAAACTAATTATTAAATCACCATATCCTGATGCCAAAAATGCCCAAGAGTTTATTCTAATTTCAAAAAACAGCTCCTTAAAAGAACAATTTAGTGAACAAAATATAATTATCATTCCACTAAAAAAAATTGTTGCAACTTCAACAACTCATATTCCAATGCTAGAATTAATTGGTGAAGAAAATAGTTTGATTGGATTTCCTCATACCGATTATATTTCTTCATCTAAAACTAGAAACCTTATTAAAAATGGAAATATAAAAGAAATAGGAAACGAACAGGATATCAATACCGAAATTTTAATCAACTTGCAACCCGATGCGGTTATTGGTTTTTCTATGGGAAATTCTTCTAAAATGTATAATACGATTGAAAAAAATGGTATTTCAGTTATTTATAATAGTGAATGGCTAGAAAAAACTCCGTTGGGTAGAACTGAGTGGATTAAGTTTTTTGGAGCCCTTTTTGATAAAGATAAACTTGCAGATAGTATTTTTCAAGATATTGAAAATAAATACAATACAGCTAAAAATATTGCCAAAAAAACTAAGAAAAAACCTAGTGTTTTAACAGGAATTTTATTTAAGGATAAATGGAATCTACCCGCAGGTGAAAGCTTTATGGCGCAACTTTTAGAAGATGCAAATACAAATTATTTATGGAGCGAAACTAAAGGTCAAGGTAGTTTAATTTTGAGTTTTGAATCTGTATTTGAAAAAGCTAAAACTGCCAACTTCTGGATTGGTTCTGGTTATTATACCTCTTTAGAGGATTTAGCTAATGCCAATAAGCATTATACAAAATTTGAAACTTTTAAGAATAAACAAATTTATACTTTTTCAAAAAAGAGAAGCGAAAATGGTGGTGTACTCTATTTCGAATTAGCTCCAGTACAACCTCACATCGTTTTACAAGATTTGATAAAAATTATGCATCCTGAACTATTGACCAGTTATCAGCCATTTTTTTTAGAAAAATTAAATTAAATTTGAAAATTATATGATTTGATAATTCAGTAAATAAATAACAATCAAGCAAACAACTACATATAAATATTCTTTTCTTGCTCTTTTTATAGCATTGATCATTACTATTATTATCAATATAAGTTTCGGGTCGGTATCTATTCCTTTTAAAGATATTTTTGCAAGTATTTTTAGCAATGGAGAGACCAAAGAAACATGGAGTTACATCATCTTAAATTACCGTATTCCGAAAGCGATTACTGCTATTTTAGCAGGTTCTGGTTTGGCTATTGGTGGTTTGTTGATGCAAACTTTATTTAGAAATCCGCTTGCAGGTCCCTATGTTTTAGGAATTAGTTCAGGAGCGAGTTTAGGAGTTGCTATTTTAATATTAGGTTCTTCAATCATTGGAGGAAGTTTTTTAGCCCTTTCAAGTTCAAATATTCTACTCACTATTGCTGCAAGTTTGGGGTCTTTTTTAGTGCTTTTTGTAGTGATGTTAGTCTCTCGAAAAGTAAAAAATACAATGACAATCTTAATTATTGGTTTGATGTTTGGTAGTATTACCGCAGCAATAATAAGTGTTTTGGCATATTTTAGTAGCGCCGAATATTTACAACAATATCTATTTTGGAGCTTTGGAAGTTTGGGTAATTTAACGTGGAACGAAATCTTTATTTTTTCAATTATTTACCTCTTAGCAATCGCATTAGTTATTCCCACTATAAAACCTTTAAACAGCCTATTATTAGGTGAAAATTATGCAAAAAGTTTAGGTATAAGCTTTAATAAAACTAAAAATTTAATACTATTAGCTACTAGTTTACTTACGGGTGTTATCACTGCTTTTTCTGGCCCTATTGCTTTTGTAGGACTCGCTTCACCACATATTACCAAGTTGGTATTCAATACCTCAAATCACAAAATTTTATTACCCGCAGTAGCTATTTTTGGTGCAATAATTATGTTAATTAGTGATACTATTGCTCAATTACCAAATAGTGAATACACATTACCTATTAACGCTATTACATCTCTCTTTGGCGCTCCTGTTGTAATTTGGTTACTATTGAGAAAAAAGAAAATTAATATTTAAATTTATGTCTAATTCAATACAAAACAATATCCTTAAAATAGTAAATCTTAGTATAGGTTATACCTCTAAAATGAAGGATATTCTCATTGCTAATGATATAAATGTAAACTTACAACAAGGTGAGTTGGTATGTGTTTTAGGTAAAAATGGTATTGGAAAATCTACCTTATTAAGAACCTTAACCCAAGTACAGTCTAAATTATCAGGTAAAATATTTTTAAAGAATAAACCTTTAGAAAATCATACACCTACAGAACTTGCAAAAAGTATAAGCTTGGTTTTAACCGAAAAAATTCCACCAAGTAATTTAACCGTTTATGAATTGATTGCACTGGGGCGTCAACCTTACACCAATTGGTTGGGAACCTTAACCAAAGAAGATAAAAAACAAATTAATTTTGCTATTGAACAGACTCATTTACAAAATCTAATCCATAAAAGATGTGATGAATTAAGTGACGGACAATTACAAAGAGTCATGATTTGTAGAGCATTGGCTCAAAATACAGAAATGATAATTTTAGATGAACCAACTGCTCATTTAGATATTCAACACAAAATTGAAACCTTTAAGCTCTTACAAAACTTAGCACATCAATTACAAAAAACAATTTTGATTTCAACACATGAAATTCAATTAGCATTGCAAATGGCAGATAAATTATGGCTAATGACAAGTAAAGGTCTAATCAATGGAGAACCTAAAACTTTAATTGAAAACGACAGTATCAATCAAATTTTTGACTCCAAAACTATATATTTCGATAAAAAAAGTAATCAATTTTTGGTAAACTAAGACTATTTTAATTCTTACATTTGACTTTTAATAAAAACGAACCTGATGAAAAAAATTATTTCTTTATTATTTATTTATGCTTTCTTGACTTCTTGTAGTGTAAATAAACCTTTAACTATTGATGATGATGCTATTAAAAATAAGTTTGCTTCAAGAATTACCGCTGCCGAATTAAAAACTAAACTTTATATCTTGGCTTCAGATGTATTTGAAGGAAGAAGAACTGGAGAAAAAGGAACAAAATTAGCTGCAAATTATATTGTAAATTATTATAAACATATCGGTATAAAACCTCTTAAAGGATATGACAACTACTTGCAAGAAATACCTGAAGAATTTTTTCAAGGTAGATCAAATGCTTCTTCTCAAAACATAATGGCATTTATTCCAGGTAGTGAAATTCCTGAAGAAATTATTGTAATTTCAGCCCACTACGATCATTTGGGTAAAAAAGGTGAAATCATTTATTATGGAGCTGATGATGATGCTTCGGGAACATCAGCTGTAATGCAAATTGCTGAAGCCTTTCAAGAAGCAAAAAAATTGGGTCATGGCCCAAAACGCTCTATCCTATTTTTAAATTTTACTGGTGAAGAAGAAGGGCTATTTGGATCTAAATATTACACCTCCCACCCTATTTTTCCTTTGGAAAATACTGTGGTAAATTTAAATATTGATATGGTAGGTCGAGTTGACGAAAAACACAAAGATAATCCAAATTTCATCTATTTGATTGGAGCAGATAAATTAAGTAGTGAATTACATAACTTATCAGAAGCTGTAAATAAAAAATATACCCAATTGGAATTTGATTATACTTATAATGATGAAAATGATCCTAATCGATTTTATTATAGATCAGACCATTATAATTTTGCCAAAAATAATATTCCCGTAATTTTTTATTTTAATGGTGTTCATGAAGATTATCACCAACCTACAGATACTCCTGATAAAATAAATTATGAAATATTAGCAAAAAGAGCACAACTTATTTTTTATACTGCTTGGGAAATTGCAAATAGAAAAGAGAGACTTATTGTGGATGAAAAATGAAAAGTGAAAAACCTGTCTGCCTTGGGCTGATGAAAAATGAGAAATTTAAAACCAAACAAAGTAGAGTGTAGCATTGCCCACATTCAACATTTAACATTAACTATTTAACATTAAATTTTTGTACGTAATAATTGATATAGAAACTACTGGTGGAAGATATAATGAAGAAGGAATAACAGAAATTGCAATTCATAAATTTGATGGAAATGATATTGTCGATTCCTTTGTTAGTTTAGTCAATCCTGAAAAAGAAATTCAACCCTTTGTGGTTAATCTTACAGGCATCAACAATAAGATGCTTCGTAATGCTCCCAAATTTTATGAAATAGCAAAACGTATTGTTGAAATTACTAAAAATTGTGTTATGGTGGCTCATAATGCGAGTTTTGATTATCGTATTCTTCGAACAGAGTTTAGACGATTAGGTTTTGATTTTGAAACTCCTACGCTTTGTACTATTGAATTGAGCAAACAATTAATTCCTGATTTAGAATCGTATAGTTTGGGTAAATTATGTCGTAATATTGGTATCCCAGTTAGTGATAGACATCGAGCAAATGGTGATGCACTAGCCACTTTAAAACTATTGCAAATATTACTTCAAAAAGATAAAGACAAACAAATTGTAAAAAGCACAATTAAAATTGGTAACAAAAGGGACTTGCCTAAAAAACTACTTACAATTTTAGAAGATTTACCTACCAAAACAGGTGTGTTTTATTTTCATAAATATAATGGAAACATTCTCTATATCGGAAAAGGAAAGAATATAAAAAACATTGTAAATAATGTATTTCTTCGTACCTCAAGAAAATCTAGAATAATGCTTAAAGAAATTGTTTCTGTAAGCTACGATTTAACGGGTAGTGAACTCATTGCTCAATTAAAATTCCATGAAGATGTTATTGCTCATAAACCACGACATAATAAATTGAACTCTAAAATTGAAAACCTAAAAGCATATAGTAATGAAAATATGGTATTGATTGATAAAGGAAGACATCTCTCAGAAAAATCGGTAATTCTAATTGAAAATAACGAGTATAAAGGGTATGGATATACCGATTTAAGCTATCAAATAAATAATTTGGATGTTTTACGAAACCTTATCTCAATATCAAAATCTATTGATAATCAAAATGCCATCATTATTAAATATTTAAAAAATAATAAAATAGAAAAGTTTATTAGATTTTAACAATCCAAAATAGTTTAATAACTTTAGAAAAAATTAAATTATCAAATTGACAAACAACACAAACAAATCATTAAACTGGAAATCAAAACTTCATGAAATAATTTATGAGGCAGATACACCTGCTGGTAAACTATTTGATATTATTCTATTAATACTAATCATAATATCGGTCACGGAATTATATTTAGGTTATTCAAGTTACCAAGGGTATTTGCTTCGCAAGAACCTGACTGGCTTGCGAACCCCCTTCCGGCTTCATTGTTTGATAAATCCATAATCTTCTCATCACATGGATTCACTGTCCTTGGGTTATCGTACCCCCATTCACACAATGCTTGGATCGGACACCACCCCGTGTCTTCTTCATGTGCATTTGTGAACCCTTCCGCAAATTCTGGTGATATATCAGAGGCCATAAGGCAATTCCAATATGCATGTCTCGCTGCATCGCCAATGCCATTGGATAGTGAACTTGCAGACCAGTACCCCTGCGCAGCCTTGTCTTTTGCCCACTGCACCGCATCTGCACTGAGACCGCGTGCCTCTAAGCAATCGGATGGGCGAATAGCACAATAGTTTTCTTCCGCATAATCATCCAGTGGCGCTGTTTCCGTGGGATCATCTTCACTTATAATGTCACCTGATTTACATGTTTCTTTCTTACAATCATCAGGCGCATTCTGATCCGGAAGATCACTGTCATCAGGACCCTGAGTTGGGCTTCCACCCTGACAAATTGGCTTCTTGCAATCCTTTTGCGTATCTGTGATAGATGTCGGAATCTCATTATCATCCGGTG
>JAKITG010000206.1 GCA_021648195.1 Flavobacteriaceae bacterium
ACATTGGCAATACGAGGGTTTTTGTCCGTAGCGACTTAGTTAAGAAGAGCCGTATGAATCGAGAGGTTCACGTACGGTTCTGTGAGAGGTTTAGGGGTGAAATTCCCCTTTACCTACTCGACTTTTTTCTTTTTTCTTTCTGCTCCTTCAACATTTTTTTGATATATGCTTTTTGTTCTTCAAAACTCATATTCATAATATCCAAACTAAATTGGTCACGTATTTCACGCATTAATTTTACTATATTCGGTTTATTAATTGTTGCTTCCATAATTAAATATTTCTTTAGGTGTTCTTATTTCTATCATTTTATATCCTTCTCGAATATTTATCGAGTTGTATCCACGTATTCGTTCTAAATTTACAATGTGTTTAAAATTCCAACTTACTAAAACATCAACATTATTTGTTGTTGCTAATGCAATATGTTGACAATCTGCTAAACTTGTTCTTCCAACAACTTTTTCTTCAATATATTTCAAAGCCAAATTTTCAACCTCTTCTGTTAGTTCAACTTTCTTTAGGTTTTCCAAACTTTCATAGAAATCTGTTATAAAACTTGGTGCTCGATATAATTCTAATTCAAGAGTTTCTGAAACTATAATTTCAACTTTTTCAGATATTAACTTTTCAAAGAATGGAATTGTATCTTCGCTAAATTCTATATCAAAATATCCGCCAAAAACCGATGTATCTATGTAAATCTTTTTAATCATATCGTAAAGATACAGTTTTTTGAGAGAACGTTGCATTTATTAAAAATTTCAACACAGTTCTTTGTTATGGCTTTTTTTTGTTAAAGTAATTCAGATAATACTTGGCTTATCAATTATTTGATTATTTCTATTTAGATAGTTTCCAGCCTTTGTCATATTTTATTAACTTAAACTCTTTTTTAAATTCACTTTCTCGACATACTAAACCATTTGCCATTCTCTTTTGAAGATCATAGAAAGGTGTTTTAGCAATTTTAACTTTACATAAAACTGTTGCTTTATCTTTTTCCTGTGAAATACCTAAAACACCCTTAACTTCAGATTGAACAAAAGCAATTTTATTATTATAAAGATATTTTGATTTACTTTCGTTTGTTAGTTCGTAAGTGTAAATTATAGAACTGTTGCTTTTTCTTTCTTTTATATTTATGAACCCTTTTTTTTCTAGATCTTTAAATATATTAAGGTTATCATATGATGATTGCCTACTGCCACTCCAAATTTCAACTTGTTTAATTATAGAGTAAATACTTACTTCCTCTCCACAGTGGTAAAAGTAATTATTGGAAACTATTTCCATTGCTTCTTTATCAGATAAATTTTTCTGGCAACTGATGGTTAATAAAGAAATACTAATTAAAAATAAAACTTTTCTCATAATTGATAAATATTAATTTGTTACCTACTACAAAATTCGGTTGGCTTTTCGGTTTGTTCCCAACATTACAATATTTCGTTATTTTTAAGTTTTTGAGTGCTTTTTTATGACAATCTGCTATTTTTTGGTGAAAATTGTTGTTTTTACCGAAAATGCTGATTTCTTTCGAAATTGCCCATAACGATTTGTGTATGAACAGTAAGGAATTAAAACGCACTTACTTTTCGGTTTAGCAATTAGCCAAATTTATAATTTTTCTTTCAAATATTAACGCAAAATTGTAAATTTTGCGGACTTTGTAAAATGCACGAAACTTCGGATTAAGCACCCAAATCCTTATTGTTTATACACGTTGTTATGGGCTTTTTTATTTTACCCTTACTAATTCACCTTTTCTATTAGCAAATCTAATATTTCTACCTTTTCTTTCTACTATATCATATTTTATTTCTTTATCGCTTAAATATGTTATATTCCAAACATCTTTCATTACACTTCTGTAGTGTGGCATATTATTGAAATTAAACCTAACACCGTTTTTTGTTGTCGTATAGGTTCCTGTATATGTCTCATTCACCAATTTTATATAGAAACTACATTGTCCATTTTTTTTAAGAGTAAAAATTGGGTAGTATTCTTCACTTCCTCTACGATATTTCCAAACACCAACTATACCTGTAGATGTTTCTGGACGTACAGTGCCGTCTTTATTCCAATTTTTTTCTGACATTATATTGCCATTTGCATATTGTAAAACCTTTTGTTTAATGTTTTTTGAATACCATTTTGTATGCTCGCCATTTAAAATGTCATTTTTATAAGTACATTCTAAATTCAAAAAGCCAGAATTTGAAAATTCTTGATATAGACCATTTAACTTACCTTTTGAAAAATTAATTTTTGATACGTTTCGTCCGTTTTCATACCATTTTTCAATTAATCCGTCAGGTTGTCCTTTAATAAACTTCCCTTTTAATTCCTTTGAGGTAAGCATTTAGACGCATATTATTTCTTTGTGATAAATATTGTCTGTTTTTACCATTCTCTTGATTAAGTTATTGAATATTGTGTCTTTGTTTTGAGAGCGGTTAATTCGATAGCAAAACT
>JAKITG010000035.1 GCA_021648195.1 Flavobacteriaceae bacterium
AAACCCAAAAAAATAAAAATTTACGGTTTAAAAATAAATAAAAATTGACACTTTCCGAGTAAATTGTTGATAATTATTCTTTTTTTGTACTACCTTAAATTCACAAGGGTTTTCCGCCAAAGGTGGGACAGGCTGTAGCGAGAAGTCAAAATGTATGCTAGTGTTGGTGTAGCACAGGTTTGAGACACGTAAAACATAGCATTTGTTATGGTAAGTATCGAAAATTGAATCTGCCTGCGGAACATAGGTATTCCCAACAATGGCGTGAAGTTTGGCTTTGGTGGTAGGAAACCCTTGTGAATTTAAGGTAGTATAAACTTATAAAATAAGAAATGATTCGAATTGTTATTTTTGCTTCTGGATCTGGAACTAATGCAGAAAACATCATTCGTTATTTTGACGATAGTAATAAAATTAAAATAATTGCTGTTCTTTCAAATAAAAAAGGTGCGAAAGTTCTAGAAAGAGCGAATAAATATAACATCAAAACAAAGGTATTCTCTCATAAAGAATTTTATGAAACCGAAAAAATACTTGAGTACTTAAAAAAAGAAGCTGATTTTATTGTTTTGGCAGGTTTTTTATGGAAAGTTCCTGAAAAAATTATTGAAGTATTTTCTAATAAAATAATCAATATCCACCCTGCTTTACTTCCAAATTATGGTGGAAAAGGTATGTATGGAATGCATATTCACAAAGCTATTGTAACTAATAGGGAATCGAAAACAGGAATTACGATTCATTATGTGAATAAAAATTATGACGAGGGTGCAGTTATTTTTCAAAAAGAAGTTGCTTTATCAAATACTGATACTCCTGAATCTGTTGCAAAAAAAGTTCATCTTTTAGAACAAGATAATTTTCCAAAAATTATTGAAAAAGTTTTAATTAATAAAAATTAATGAAAGTTCATATTTATACAGATGGTGCTTGTAAAGGAAATCCTGGTAAGGGAGGCTATGGAATTGTAATGGAATGGGTTGACACTAACAAATCTTATAAAAAAGAGTTTTCACAAGGGTATGAAAAAACCACCAATAATCGAATGGAATTATTGGCTGTAATTATTGCTTTAGAGCAGTTAAAAAAAGAGGGAATTCACGTAGTTATTTTTTCTGATTCAAAATATGTGGTTGATACTGTTGAAAAAAAATGGGTATTTAATTGGGTAAAAAAAGGATTTAAAGACAAAAAAAATATCGATTTGTGGAAACGATTTTTAAAAATTTATTCTAAACATAAAATTAAATTTCAATGGATAAAAGGGCATAATGGTCACCCACAAAATGAGCGTTGTGATCATTTAGCCGTAGTAGCTTCACAAAAGAAAAAATTATTAGTTGATACTGGTTATATAAAAAATAAAACCTTGTTCTGAATTTATTTGCTACTTAGTAAAATTAAAAAATATTATAATTTTACAAATAAATTACAACAACATATTTTTAGCTCGTATTACTGCATTCACAAAAATATCAATTTCTTCTTTGGTATTATAAAAGGTAAATGAAGCACGAATTGTTCCAGGAATATTATAAAAATCCATAATAGGTTGCGCACAATGATGACCTGTTCTTACAGCAATTCCTAATTTATCAATAATTGTTCCTATATCATAAGGGTGTATTTCCTCAATATTGAAGGAGATTACCGCAGTTTTTTTAGCTGAAGTTCCGTAAATTTTTAATCCATCAATTTCTAATAACTTTTTGGTAGCATAGTCTAATAATTCATTTTCATAGGAAGCGATATTATCAAAACCTATTTCATTCATATAATCTAGAGCAACCCCAAATGCAATTACTCCAGCAATATTTGGAGTTCCTGCTTCAAATTTATGAGGTAAATCGGCATAGGTAGTTTTTTCAAAAGTTACTTCGCTAATCATTTCTCCTCCACCTTGGTATGGCGGTAATTTATACAACCATTCTTCTTTTCCATAGAGCATTCCAACACCTGTAGGTCCACATATTTTATGAGCAGAGCACACATAAAAATCGCAATCTAATTCTTGCATATCTGGTTTTATATGTGGTGTAGCTTGTGCTCCATCAATTAAAATAGCAGCACCCACATTGTGGGCTTTTTTTATAATTTTTTTTATTGGGTTTATTGTACCTAAGGCATTTGATACATGTCCGACAAATACAATTTTAGTTTTTTCAGACAATAATTTTTCATATTCTTCGAAAATTAATTCCCCTTTAAGGGAAATAGGAATTACTTTTAAAATGGCTCCTGTTCGTTCACATAGCATTTGCCATGGAACAATATTACTATGATGTTCTAGAGCTGAAACTATAATTTCATCTCCTTTTTTCAATAATGACGTAAAACCTGTGGCTACTAAATTAATACCATGAGTGGTTCCTGATGTTAAAATTATTTCATGAGCTTTTTTTGCATTAAAATGTTTTTGTATTTTTAGTCGAGCTTGTTCATAATCATCTGTTGCTTCCTGACTTAAAGTATGTACTCCTCGATGAATATTTGCATTGTAATTGCTATAATAATCAACAATAGCATCAATCACAATTTTAGGTGTTTGTGAAGTTGCAGCATTATCAAAATAAATCAAAGAATTTCCGTTTACCTTTCGATTTAAAATCGGAAAATCTTTTCGAATTTTTTTTACGTCAATCATTATTTAATATCAATTTCTAATCACAAAATTACAAAACAAACTATCATTTAAATTATTATTATCAATAAAATTGGAAATCTAAAAATTGGTCTTTTTGAACTTATTTGTTTTATCTTTATTTTTAAGGTTCTACAACTATTTTAATGGATAATGTCATTAACTCCATCTTTTTTATTTACTCACTAAATTCGCAGTAGAGAAACATTTTTAATTCAAGCCTAATTTTTTGAAACTAAAAGTATATTTAACTAAAGAATTACCTCTTAAAGTTATTGAGCGTTTATTAGAGCACACAGATTTAGAATCTAATAAAGAAGTGCTATAGCAAAATGAAAATATTTATTATTCTGAAAGAACTGCCCCATTTCTATCTTTTATATACTCTGGATACATGAGTATCATATCCTGTTCAGGATGAGTCTTACTATATTCCATTAATCGATCTAAATCTTCTTTTTTCTTATTGGTAAATGCTTCCTTATAAATATAGAAAAACTCTACATAAGTCTTTAATCTAAGCAGTCTAATATTTATATCAGAGTCTTTGTTATTTTCAATACTGCTATCTATTTGATCTAATATTTTTTTTGCTATTAAAACAACCGCAGAGCTTTTATCAATATATTCTTGATTTGTAGGTCTTAAATAAGGCTCAGGGTGTAGTTCTGAGAATATTGTTTGAAAAATATTTTTAACTTCATTAGCTTGTTCACCATAGTATTTTTGAGTGTATTCATGAAGTCCTTCATTTATATCAAAATTCTGATCCCAACATGCTTTTGAAAAAAACCAATTATTAAAACATGAGCGCCACCAATTTTCCATAGGAAGGAATAATGAAACAATACCTTTAAATCCAATATCTTGAGCATGCCTTGCTATATTTGCCGAAAATTCTGGCCTTAACCAAACGTTGGCTCGCGAACGATAATTATCACCCATATAATATTCAAATTGATAGACACCACCTGCATTACTAGCTTTTCGTATCCATTCGCTTGCTAAGTCATCCATTTCTCCATTGTTAGGGCACCAAAGAATTGACATATTATCTGGAATATCTTCTACTGGTGGTTGCCAAGTTTGTAACTTATAAGCAAGGTGTTGAACAATCATATCGGGGCGTACTTTTTTAACCTTTTCTGCCACCCGCTTAGCTGCATTAAATATTGTTTGTGGGTTTTTACAACCTTCACATTCGCAATATCCGCCACCATCAAGAGGCCAAGTTCCTATTACCTTAAATTCTGGATGAACAGCAGCATAATCTGCAACCGCAGATGAATAGTATTCAACTGCATCAATATTAGCATAACACATCTGACCTAATTTTCTCTTTCCATCATTAAGTGCATACCAATCTGGATGCTTCTCAAATAATGTATGAGGGAAAAAAATATGCGTACAATGTTCACTCATTTCACATATAAATCCACGTTTCTGGAGTTCAGGTAAAAGCTCTTTATCTACTTCTTTCCAAATAGAGCCATGAGCAGATCCTACTACATCACTTGGTCTATCTTCAGAAACTAAAATATAATTGAATTTATTTTTTGCCATCCAATCAATAAAATCTCTACCTAATTCAAGACTGCTTTCTTGTAATCCATATGGAGCAATTCCTCTATGTTCTAATTGAGGGTTAAAAATTTCTGAACTTTGTTGGAAAACAATCTTGTCTTTTTGAGGAACTATTTCTTCATTTTTTCCTAGATAAAAAAAAGAGCAACCCACATCTTCAAGTAAGGCATATACTGCAAATAATAAACCTCTCGATTCAACAGCAGAAAGCACTATTGCTTGTTGGTTGATGACAATACTATACCCATCCCAATTTATTTCATTATTTTTTTTATGAATTAGATGAATTGATTTTATTTTATCATTTGTTTCGGACAATTTTTTAATTTGAAGCGCAACTCCTGTCATTTTCTTTAGATAACTTTGAAGCTCTGATGCAGCAAACTGAATTACTTGATCAGAATCATCAGGAATTACAATAGTAGTTATGTTTCCTTTTTTTCCAACTTCTAGCTTTCCAGTATCATTCTGATTTGTACAAGACAAAAATATAAGTGTCCAGATCGATAGCCCAATTATTTGAAAAAGATAATTATTTCTTCTTGGTTTAATGCCTTTTATTATTTTCATCTGTTTTATTTTTAATTATTTTTAGAGTTTAATTCCCAACACTTGCGTCGAAATAAAAAAGGAATTCTTATTTGATACCTCGTACCTTTGGGTTGAGGTAGTTCATTTTTTTTTACTTGTAAACATATAGCTTTAGAACTCAACAACTAGATTACATAGCTGTAAAGTATCCTATTAGCTTGCCATACATGATATATACCAAAACACAAATCAAAATAAACCCTATAATTGCCAATATATTTTGGAAAAGTGTATTTTTATATTCTCCCATAACATCTTTTCGATTGGTTATAAGTAATAAACCTATAGCTATTAAAGGTACAGCTAACATTGAAGAACCTTGAGCTAAAATTAAAGAGTAAACAGGGCTTCCTCCATCACTTGCTACATACATTGCCATCCCCATTCCTACTAACAGGATTAGTGCTGTAAAAGCTTTAGGCATTTTTTCATCCATTGATTTACCTAAACCTAATCCATCAGATAGAAGACCTCCGCCAATTACTGCATTTACAAGAAGAGATGAGAAGGCTGCAGCAATAAAACCAAAAGCAAAAATATATTTAGCATAACTTCCTAAAAGCACCTCTAACTGCATTGCCATATCTGCTGCCGAATTTACGGTAATACCTAATGGTTTTAACGTTGCTGCTGCAGTTACAATTACTAAAACAGACATTAAGGCTAATAAAAACACTCCAAAATTAGAATCTCTTATCCCTTTTTTCATTTCTTTTAATTTCCAGCCTTTATTTTGAACCAAATAAGATTGATATATAGCACAGTGAAGTACAAATGTGGTACCTACAATTGCTGCTAGCTGACTAAAATTATCCATAGAAAAGGGTTTGGGAATAAAGCCTCCTACTGATGCTACAATATCTGGTTTTATAAAAATAAGATTTACAACAAAAGCTGAAATCATTAATATTACCATAAACATCATTAATTTCTCTAAGGTTTTATATAAATTTTTAGCAAAGAAAATTAACACTATTGCCAAAGGTGTAAATAAAAGAGGCCATAGTTTAGCACTAATTCCAGTAATAGTTTCCATTCCCATACCAACACCTAGGTTATTTCCAAACTGAAAACTTAGTGCAGCTAAAAAAGAACTTATTCCAATAATCATAGAGAACCATCTTCCGTATTTTTCGGCAATCACCCCTAAAATAGACTGTTCATGTAAAACTCCAAAACGAGTACTCATATTTGAATAGATTGCCATAGAAACACCTGCTATCAATATAACCCATAAAAAATCATATCCTTGAACTGCTCCAATTTTAGTTGAAGTTGTTATGCTTCCAGGTCCTAAAACTACAGCTGCTACAATAAATCCAGGTCCAATAGCCTTAAAAAATTTTTTTATTTTTTGAATCATTTTTATTAGTATTTCTTTTGTTTATATTTCTAAATATAAAAATTATTTTATTCTTCTTTTTCATATACTATAATTCCCCCAACAACAGTCTTTAATATTTCTAATTTACCCGAATCAAATTTAAAATAAATTATATCAGCTCGTTTCCCAATAGCTATTTCTCCCCTATCATTTAATTCTAAAGCTTTTGCAGGATTTTTTGTACTCATATCAATTGCCTCCTGTAAGGAACATCCTGTATATTTGATAATATTTTCTATTCCTCGATTGATTAAAAAAGAAGCTCCAGCTAATACATTTTCCTTGGGCATCATTATAGCACCTTTTTCAGTTACTACTACTTCTTTACCGAAATCAGAATAAGTGCCTGGAGGCATTCCTGCCCAACGTGTAATATCTGAAACTAAAATTGTTTTATCTGGTCCTTTTACTTTATAAAAAGTTCGAACCTCTTCTTTTGTTAAATGAAATCCATCAACAATAAGGCTTGCATACAATTTATCTTCTGACAATTGAGGCCAAATTGGATTATGATGTCGATGAATTGTATTCGCACAGCCATTTCCTAAATGGGTAGATATTGATGCGCCAAGACTAACTGCTTCATTAATTTGTGCTGTTGAAGCATTGGAGTGACCTATGGCAACTTTAATATTATTTTCAGTACATCTTTTAATAAAATTCATTGCTCCTTCTAGTTCTGGTGCAATCGTTACTTCTATAATTCGG
The DNA here is from genome assembly GCA_021648195.1 of Flavobacteriaceae bacterium. GTDB lineage: Bacteria > Bacteroidota > Bacteroidia > Flavobacteriales > Flavobacteriaceae > Lutimonas. The sequence goes on from JAKITG010000035.1 coordinate 6,909, forward strand.
TTTCCTGATGCGTGATACCACGCTTCAAATTCTTGCCAATTTGGGTTACGAATATAAGCCTGATTGTGTGCTCCACGAAAACCATCGACAGGAGATATATATGGACCTTCTAAATGAAATCCTGGTATAGACTGAGCTAAATATTCATCTTCTAAAATTTCGTTCAAAATTTTAAAATTTCTTAATAGCACTTCATTTGACTCTGTTGTCAATGTAGGTAAAAAAGTTGTTATTCCCTTTTTCCAAAAACTGTCTGTAATTTTCTTTACCTGTGTAGCGTCTAAGCTGTCTCCTACAAATGAATGGGATAAATAACCGTTAACTTGATGATCAATTAATCCTGGAGCTACATATATTGCTCCTTCTGTTTTGTAATTCTTATCAGAATTACTTCTAATAAGCTCATCAATTTTTCCATCTTTTATTTTAATAGTAATTGGTTTACCATCAGCATAAAATAATGTATCCATACCTGAGTTGCTTGTATTTAATTCTTTTTTTTGTTCGGTACAATTTACGATTAAACTTGTAAGAGTAATAATTTTTAAAATATTAAATAATCTATTCATAACTGAATTGTTAATGTTTAATTCATTTTTTAGAAATAAAAAATAGTTTCTATTTAAATAAAATCTGCAATAGCAAAATAGCTTGTAATCAATCCAAAAATCAATACCAAACTAATACCAATATTCATTCGTTTACTTGCTTTATATTTCCCCATTATTGATTCTTTATTAATTAGAATAAGAATTGGTATTGTCACTGCTGGTAAAATACATGCTTGAAATGCTTGTGAAAAAATCATTAATGCTGGTGGTCGCATATCTACAAATTGTGCTCCTAAACTAAGTAACAATCCTAAACCTCCTAATATTCTAAACATTGGTGATTTTATATCTCTTGGTTTTCCCATATAATCGCTAATTAACCATGGCGCAATAAGTATAATAGGAAATACTGTTGAAATAGCTGCACTTGTAATACCGAATATAAGGATAAAGGCAGCCAATTTTCCTCCAATGTGCTCAAATAAAACGATTAAATCGAGTGTATTTTCTAAACTTTTACCAATTACATGAAGTGTTCCTGCGGCAACTGCCATGATACATCCGCTTAAAAATAACATCATAAAAGCAGAAACAAATGCATCTCTTTTTTCAGTTTTTAAGTTTTCTATTCCCCAGCCTTTTTCCCTTACTACAATCCTTCTTACTACAAAAACGGCAGCAGAACAAGTTGTACCAACCATAGCGGCTATTAACCCAAAAGAGCCTGGTTTGTCTGGAATTGTAGGAATAATTCCTTTTGCTATTTCTTTTAAATCTGGCTTTACCATAAAGAAAACAATGAGAAAACTCAAACCCATAAATAAAACGATAATGGTTAACATTTTTTCAAATAATGCATATTTACCATTATATAATAGAGAGAATAGAGCAACAATCAAAACAATTGTAATTGTTACCGTATTAATAACAGTATCACTACCCATTAAGCGAGCGGCTTCTTGAAGTAAATCAGCAGTGATACCCATAATTCCCATCAAAGCCAAAACCTCTCCTATAATGAGGGCTACTAAAATATATAAAGCCAAAGGCTTTCCATATTTAATGTTTTTTTTAATATTAAATAATGCTGTTTTTCCTGAAACCAATGTTACTTGACCATAAGCCACCATTAAAATATATGTAAAAATAGTAGAAAGAATCAAAGCCCAAAAGAGTGACATTCCATAATCTGCACCTGCTTTTGCCATTGTAGTGACGCTACCTGTGCCAATATTATACCCAATAAGAAATAATCCTGGACCAACAAGCCCCATCAAAATCAATATTTTTTTCTTAAATGATTTTAGCATAATTAATTTTTAAGTAATGAGGAGGAATTTTCATCTAAATATAAAAAGGTAGAATCATGATTTTGTAAAATAGAAGCAGGAACTTCTGGAGTTACTTCAACATTTACTACTCTTTCAACTGCCTTTGCTTTTCTTTTATCGGGCACACTACAGATAATATGTTGTGATTGCATAATTCTATGTATTGACATGCTAATTGCTCGCTCAGGAACTTCACTTAAATCTTTAAACCAGCCCTCACCTAATTGTTGTGTTCTACAAGGTAAATCTAAACTAACATCTAAATAAGAATCTTCAATATCGAAATCAGCTGGAGGGTCATTAAAGGCTAAATGTGCATTCTCTCCTATTCCTACAAAGGCAACATCTATAGGGTGTTTAATAATTATATTATGAAGTCTTCCACATTCTGTTTTGACATTTCCTTCGCCATTTACATAATGAAATTTTAATGGTTTAACAATATTTGAAAATCGTTCTTTTAGATATTTCCTAAAAGATGCTGGGTGTGATTCTTTTAAACCAATATATTCATCTAAATGAAAACAAGTAACTACCGACCAATCAATATCTTCTTTTATCAAAACTTCAAGCATTTCAAATTGAGATGCTCCTGTTGCAACAATAATATTAGCTTTTCCATTATCAGAAATAGCTTTTCTAATAAAATTGGCTCCTTTTCTAGCAGCTGCACTACCTAAATCAATTTTATTCTTTAAAATATTTATTACCATAATTTTTAAACAAATATCTTATTAATATTTTATTTATTTACAATTTTTATGATGTTTTATTACCATTTCTTGAATTTAACTTATTTTACCTTACCTTTAATACAAAATAAATACGAATTTAGAATTAATAATCAAATTTTGATCATGAAATAAAACTCTAATTTTATGAGAAATCATAAACTAAAATCGTTGCAATTCTATGTTTATTTTCAATCTCTTCCTAAATAAATTTTAGGATTAATCAAAAGTATTAATTTCATTATAAATTTAGTTGCGAAACTGCTAAAAATTAAAAAGCACCCCTTGTACTTCAATATTTGGTAGTTTTTCTTTCTTCAAAAAAGGTTCGTATAGCTATTTTTGAAAGTCAATTTTTATCGAGCGTCATATTTCTTTTAATATACTCAATGCTTTTTCAACCGAATCAATTCTTATAAAAGTAATAAGTAATCGCAAGCCTTTTTTTGTCGTTTTCTCTTTCATCACACACATTTTACTATTGAGTTGAACATATTTTAAAATAGAACTAAAAGCATTACTTTGATAATAATCATTATGTTGATCGGAAATAAAATAACCAATCATTCTTTTTTGTTTTAAAGTAATACGTTCTAAACCCAAATTTTTTGCTAGCCATTTAATTCTTACTGTGTCTAATAAACTTACAGCTTGTTGAGGTAATTTACCAAAACGATCTATCAATTTACTTTCATATTTTTTAAGATCTTTTTCAATTTTTAATTCACCAAGTTCTTTGTATAAATTCAATCTTTCGGTAATACTATTGATGTAATCATCAGGGAAAAGAATTTCAAAATCGGTATCGATTTGAACTTCTTTGATAAACTCTTTTGGTTTATTATTTTCGGATTTGTAAAGTTCTTTAAACTCTGTTTCTTTCAATTCTTCAATGGCTTCATTCAATATTTTTTGATACGTTTCAAAACCAATATCATTAATAAATCCACTTTGTTCACCACCTAATAAATCTCCTGCACCACGAATTTCTAGGTCTTTCATGGCAATATTTAAACCGCTACCCAAATCAGAATGTAATTCTAAAGCTTGAATTCGCTTTGTAGCATCGGTTGTCATCATGTGAAACGGAGGTGTAATAAAATAACAAAATGCTTTTTTATTTGAACGCCCAACTCTACCTCGCATTTGATGTAAATCACTCAAGCCAAAATTATTGGCATTATTAATAAAAATAGTATTGGCATTAGATACATCCAAACCATTTTCAATAATAGTTGTAGAAACTAAAATATCAAATTCATTATTGATAAACGACAATATAAGTTGTTCTAGTTTTTTACCATCCATTTGTCCATGTCCAATTCCAATTTTAGCATCAGGAAGAAGTCTTTGTAACATACCTGCAACTTCTTTAATATTTTCAATTCGGTTATGAACAAAAAACACTTGACCGTTTCTAGAAATTTCATACCGAATAGCGTCTCTAATTAATTCTTCGCTAAAGCGGATGACATGGGTTTCAATTGGATGTCGGTTAGGTGGCGCTGTTTTTATGATGGATAAATCCCGTGCAGCCATCAGTGAAAACTGTAAAGTTCGCGGAATAGGCGTTGCTGTTAAAGTTAAAGTATCTACATTTTCTTTGATAGTTTTAAGCTTATCTTTTACAGCCACTCCAAATTTTTGTTCCTCATCTACAATCAATAAGCCTAAATTTTTATATTCAATAGCCTTGTTTACCAGTTGATGTGTTCCAATTACAATATCAATACTTCCATCGGCAAGACCACTAATAATTTGATTACGCTGTTTGGTAGTTTTAAACCGATTTAGATATTCAATAACAACCGGAAAATCTTTTAATCGTTCTTTAAAAGTTTTTGCATGTTGAAATGCCAAAATTGTGGTTGGTACTAAAACAGCAACTTGTTTTCCATTATCTACTGCTTTGAAAGCAGCTCGAATAGCAACTTCAGTTTTGCCAAAACCAACATCTCCACAAACTAATCTATCCATGGGTTGTTCTTTTTCCATATCGACTTTTACATCTTGAGTAGCCGTAAATTGATCGGGTGTATCTTCATACATAAAACTTGCTTCCAGTTCATGCTGTAAATAACTATCGGGATTAAAAGAAAATCCTTTTTGCATTTTACGTTTGGCATAAAGTTGAATCAAATTATAAGCAATATGTTTAACTCTTGATTTTGCTTTTTGTTTTAATTTGTTCCAAACACCAGACCCTAATTTGTGTATTTTAGGAACTTTACCGTCCTTACCATTATATTTTGAAATTTTATGTAAAGCATGAATACTGATGTAAAGAATATCTCTTTCTCCATAAATTAATTTAATGGCTTCTTGTTTTTTACCTTCAATATCAATTTTTTGGAGTCCGCCAAATTTTCCAATTCCATGATCGATATGCGTAACATAATCACCAATTTCTAAATTGGTAAGTTCTTTTAAACTAAGAGCTTGTTTTTTTGCAAAGCCACTTTTGAGTCGAAATTTATGATAGCGTTCAAAAATTTGATGATCAGTATAGCAAGCAATTTTTAAATCATGATCTAAAAATCCTTGATAAAGAGATTTTACAATCGTTTTATAATGGACTTCAGTTTTTACATCATCAAAAATATCATGAAACCGTTGGGCTTGTTTTTTATTGTCGCAAAAAAGATAATTTGTTAAACCCTCTTTGGTGTTTTTATTGAAATTTTCAATTAACAAATCAAATTGTTTATTGAAAGAGGGTTGAGGTTTTGTGTTAAACAAAATCTCATTACGAGAATTTGAAATTTTTAAAAGATTAAATTCTTTTAATTGATGGGTAATTAAAGACCCGTTACAAAATAAATTTTCAGGCTTTAATTGCTTAATTTCTCCCGTTAAGTTTTGAAATGCTTCCTTAGCTTTGCCAAATAATTTATTTAAATTATCATAAATCAAATCCATATCTTTATAAAACACAATCGTGTTTGACGAGATATAGTTTAAGAAGCTTTCTCGTTTTTCTTCCAAAAATTTATTTTCAACATTAGGCATAATGTTGATTTTGGTTAGCTTGTTAATAGAAAGTTGCGTTTCAATATCAAATGTTCGGATACTATCAACTTCATCTCCAAAAAATTCTATTCGATAAGGTTCACCATTTGAAAATGAAAATACATCAATAATACCGCCTCTAACCGCAAAATCACCAGGTTCGATTACAAAATCAACTCGATTAAAGTTGTATTCATACAATATTTCATTGATAAATTCTAAAGAGAGTTCTTCGCCAACGGTTAATTTTAATGTGTTTCGTTTTAATTCACTTTTGGTAATAACTTGTTCAAATAAAGCAGCAGGATAAGTAACAATTATTGCTGGTTTTTTTTGAGAATTGATTCTGTTTAAAACTTCTGCTCTCAATAAAATATTGGCATTATCTATATTTTCTCCCGAAGCCTCGAGATGATAAGGTCGGCGATAAGAACTAGGATAAAAGAGTACATTTTTATCTACTAAAAGTTGTTCTAAATCATTTAAATAATAAGCCGCTTCTTCCTTGTTATTGAAGATGAGTAAGAAAGGTTTTTCTACTTTTTTAAATAGAGAAGCCGTAACAAAAGATAATGAAGATCCTACCAAATTAGAAATTTCTATTTGGTTTTTATTTTGACTTAAGGCTTGAATAATTTGATTTACTTTATCCGATTGATTATATAAATCAACAATAAATTGTTTACTCAAATTTTGTAAATTTTGACAAATATAATTGAAATGATTATTAATTTGTAGTTATTAATGAAATTACTATTTTTATCAAAATTTTTAAGTAATTACCTTTATGAGTTAAACATTTATTACTTTAAGATTATTGCAAAAGCTCTTTTTACAAAGAAGTGCGATGTTTGATAAAAATTTAACCCGCAGTAAACCTCTGTTTATGAAGACTTAAATATTATAGACACATGAAAAGAAAGAAAATAACAGGTATTCAGCAAATAGGAATAGGCGTAGAAGATGTTCATAGAGCATGGAAATGGTATCGTAAACATTTCGGAATGGATATTGGAGTTTTTGAAGATGAGGCAATTGCCGAATTAATGTTGTATTATACAGAAGGTAAAAAAAGGAAAAGACATGCCGCTTTAGCCTTAAATATGCAGTCGGGTGGAGGTTTTGAAATTTGGCAACATACGGGCAAGAAACCAGAAAAAGCAAATTTTGAAATTCAATTGGGAGATTTGGGTATTTTTGTAGCAAAGGTAAAAAGTAAAAATCCAAGTAAGGCATTTGATACCATGCAATCGAATCAACTAAATATACTCGGGAAATTAGAAAAATCACCCGATTCAAAATCACATTATTTTATAAAAGACCCATATAATAATATCTTTCAAATTATAGAAAATGATTATTTATTTGAAGAAACAAAGGCAGTAACAGGAGGAATTTACGGAGCTATCATTGGAGTAAGTAATCTTGATGAATCGCTTAAGGTTTATCAAGATATATTAGATTATGATGATATTGTTTATGATAAAACAGGTATTTTTAATGACTTTTCTGGATTACCGGGAGGCGATAGAAAAATAAGAAGAGTTTTGTTAAAACATTCTACCACACGGAGTGGAGGTTTTGCACCGTTATTTGGACCAAGTCAAATAGAATTGGTACAATTAATAGATGAAAAGGGTAGAGAAATTTATAAAAACAGAATTTGGGGAGATTTGGGTTTTATTCATATTTGTTTTGATACTATAGGAATGGATTTATTACGAGAGGAAGTAAAATCAAAAGGATTTCCTTTTACCGTTGATAGTTCTGAATCATTTGATATGGGTGAAGCTGCAGGGCACTTTGCTTATATTTCTGATCCCGATGGCACTCCAATAGAATTTGTAGAAACTCATAAAGTACCTATTATTAAAAAATTGGGATGGAATATTGATTTGAGAAAAAGAGATTCCAATAAATCTTTGCCAAAATGGATGATTGGAACGATGAGATGGAAACGTATTAAAGATTAGAAATATTCAGAATATCTTCAATTCGATATATATTAAGAAAGTGCAGGATATAGATAAATATGTTAAGGGTCCCTTAGCTAAAGTGAGTATTTTTAACACTGTTAGTGTGCAAAAGAACAAGGCAAAATGTAAAGGTTATTTTGTAAAAG
>JAKITG010000207.1 GCA_021648195.1 Flavobacteriaceae bacterium
TTGAAATATCAAGCAATTCTCCAATATGAAATTTTTTACTAGCTCCACAAATTCCAACATTTACAATAATATCATCTTCATTCATTAATTTTAGTGTTTTTTTAGTTGCGTTATACATATTTTGAGACCCAATACCACTTATTATAATGTTCACATCAAGTTTTTTATCAACAAATGCTTGAGCTTCTGCTTTAAGTGCAAAAATCATATAAATCATTTTTTCCTCTTTGTAACTTTTGTGCTATAATTAAATCAAAATTCATAAATTTAGGATAAAAAAGATGCCAATACGCCAAGCAGACTATACCAATTTAGACCATGCAGAGATAGCAGCATCTATAGGGTTAAACATCAAACATATCCCTATTCTTATAGATAGCTTTTTATCCGAGAGTAATGGTGCCATAACAAAGCTTCAAGATGCAATAGAAAAGAAAACTTTTCATGATATTAGTGAAAATGCTCACTTCATTAAGGGAAGCGCTGGCAATTTGAAATTTGACGAGATATATACAATGGCTCAAGAGATGGAATTAAATGCTAATGAGTCTAATTCTGATTTTGATTATATTGGTTATTGCGAGGCTATTAAACAGGCGTTGTTAACTATATAGTTATTTAGTAAAAATAAAACAAGCTTAGTTAATCTTTTTGCGACTTTATATTAAAATAGGATAAAAAAAATGAAATTTTTGTCTAGTATATTATTTATAATTACTTTAAGCATTACGCTACAAGCAAATATGGAAGAAGCCAAGGCCGCACTAGCGAATGAAAATTATAAAAAAGCATATTCTATTTTTTCAGTTCATGCCAACGATGGTGATAAATTTGCACAACTTAGAATGGGATTACTGTACTATAATGGAAATGGAGTAAAAAAAGATAAAAATAAATCTTTTTATTGGTTATCACAAGCTTTATTGCAAGATTCTCCTGAGGCTTTAAAAGTTTTGAAAAAATATTTTCCAAACAAGTATTCTTTATATTATAAGGTGCCAAAAAATGCAAGAATTCAAATGCTTGATATTAAACATAAGCTAAAATCTGAAGAGTATATAAAATGGTATTACAAAAATAATGTCAACCTAGCTGAGGAAGATTTAACTTATTTCAATAGTAAAATATGGTTTATACCAAAAAAGAAATTAAATCATTCATCAGCAATAAACTACTGTAAAAAACTGAAAATCAATAGCTTTGAAGATTTTCAATTAGCAAGTTTTAACAACCTGCAAAATTACCATTATAATGTTCATAAAGTATCTTTTTATTGGTCATCTAGTCAAATGAATGACTGGGGAAAATCTTATATTAATCAGTATGGCAATGCACTATCAAGTTACGCTAAAAACAGACGTAGTTTTTTATGTGTCCGCAATGCTGGGTATAAAGATTCTGCATTTTTCTTAGCAACAATTTTATATAATGAATATGTAAAAAAAATAAATAAGCTAAATATAATACCCAATAAACCAACTCCAAAAGATATACCTAAACTACTTAAAGGTGAATTTGAAACTACTCAAGAATTCAACGATAGAAAAGAAAAAATAAAAGAAAAAATAAAAGAAAAAAACCAACAAGCTCTAGCAAGTTGGAAAAAATATGTTACCTCTGAAAAAGAACTGCATATGAAAAAACTCTCGAAAGTTAAAACAAATAAACAAAATCCATATTTATACCATCAGATGCGAATTTTGTAGAAATCAGTTTACCTTCTTGAATTGTGGTTATACCAGCTGAATCATAACCTCTACTTTCTAAAATTCTTAGCCCTTCCAATGGAGTTGAGACTATTTTATGTTAAAACAAATACTAAATCATGAATTTCTGTCTACGTATGGGTTTATGACTTACTGCAGCTACAATCCCACAAGTTTGATTCTTTTGGATAGGATTAGAAAATATGCCAGTTATGGATAATCATGGGATTGAAATAGATCCATTATTTTGTTTTCCTGATGATTTTAAAGTTCTTGAAGGAACAGATATCAATATAACTTGGGATATATGTCATTATAGTAATACCTTAGCAAATATGATGGATGTTTTATCTGGGAAGCAGCATAGGAAATATTACCCCAATATTCAAAATGCTAAAATTGAAGATTTCACAAAATTAAATAGTAGAATCTCTCATTGGCATTTTTCAGCATTTAAGGGAATTGCTGATCCTAAAACAGGCAGTAAGTGTACTGAGGGTGTATTACCTATTGATTCTACCCTTGGAGAAAATTTTTATAAGAAATGCCTGAGGTTAGTAGAAGGTAATTCTTCTACTAAAAGAAAAATAACACTTGAAATTCAAGAAGAAAACTATGTACAAAGAACCACAGTAAAAAAAATGATTAAGTGGATCAATTTAATTGCAAACTAAGGTAGGGTATAATGGAAATCGAAATGTTGCTAAAGAATAAGATAATACCTCGCTTAGGATTGTCGACAACACA
>JAKITG010000036.1 GCA_021648195.1 Flavobacteriaceae bacterium
CTTTACGAGCGCAATGATGTCTCATTTCATCGTGGAACATTCCGGGTTCGGGGGGATGTGCTGGAGATTTTTCCCGCTTATGAAGAAGAACATGCCGTGCGTATTGAGATGTTCGGTGATACGGTTGAGGTGATAAGCATTATTGATCCTCTGCGTGGAAAACCACTTGAAAGATTAGCGGAAATTACCGTCTTTCCATCGTCCCATTTTGTGACCTCCAAGGAACGGTTGCAGATCGCCATGGCCACTATCAAGGAAGAACTGAAGGAGCAGGTTGGTCGTTTTGAAGCAAATCGTCAACTGGTGGAGGCCCAACGCCTGGAACAACGCACTAACTTTGACTTGGAGATGATTCAGGAATTGGGTTATTGCAGCGGCATTGAAAATTATTCTCGCTATCTAGATGGAAGAACTCCTGGTACTCGTCCGTTTTGTTTATTAGATTATTTTCCTAATGATTATTTAATGGTTATTGATGAAAGTCATGTTACCATTCCGCAAGTTCATGCCATGTATGGAGGCGATCGCTCAAGAAAAGAAAATTTAGTAGAATATGGATTCAGACTACCTTCTGCAATGGATAACCGACCTTTAAAATTTGAAGAATTTGAAATAATACAGAATCAAGTTCTTTTCATTAGTGCAACTCCTGCTGATTATGAATTAAAATTAGTTGAAGGTGTTTTTGTAGAACAGGTTATTCGTCCTACTGGACTTTTAGATCCAGTAATTGATGTGCGCCCAAGTTTAAATCAAATTGATGATTTGATTGAAGAGATTCAAAAAAGAGTTGAAATTGATGAACGTGTTTTGGTTACTACCTTAACCAAACGAATGGCAGAAGAATTGACCAAATATTTATCTAGAATACATATTCGGTGTAGATACATTCACTCGGATGTTGATACTTTGGAGCGTGTAGAAATTATGCATGATTTACGTAAAGGGCTATTCGATGTTCTTATTGGTGTCAATCTTTTAAGAGAAGGTTTAGATTTACCTGAAGTATCTTTAGTTGCCATTTTAGATGCTGATAAAGAGGGCTTTTTAAGAAGTCATCGATCACTTACACAAACTATAGGTAGAGCAGCAAGAAATATAAACGGTAAAGCAATTATGTATGCTGATAAAGTTACTAAAAGTATGCAACTCACTATTGATGAAACTAATAGAAGAAGAGAAAAACAAATTGCTTACAATACAAAAAATAATATTAGTCCGAAACAAATTATAAAAGCTATTGATAATTCTTTGACTAAAAAAGAAACAAGTTCTTATCAATATGAATCTGCCAATGCAAAAGCTGCCGAAGTAGATTTACAATATCTAGCCAAACCAGAAATTGAAAAACGTATTCGTGAAAAACGAAAATTTATGGAACAAGCTGCTAAAGCTTTGGATTTCTTAGTTGCTGCAAAGTTGCGCGATGAAATTAAAGAGTTACAAGAATTTTTAAAATAAATATACTTACTCACGGGGTGACTTTAAGTCACCCCGTGAGTACAGAACTAATACCAACGTTTCTTTTTCTTTTTTGAAGCAGCAGATTTTCTTCCTTTTTTATATTTACTCCCTTGTTTTTTATGCACTATTGGCTTCGCTTTTGGATCTAATGGGTAAGGATGTTCTTGTTCTATATCAATTTGATGATTAATTAATTTTTGAATCGCAACAACATATTTTTTTTCCTCTGCAGAACAAAATGAATAAGCAACACCTGTTTTACCTGCTCTACCTGTTCTACCAATTCTATGCACATAAGTTTCTGGCACATTGGGCAAATCAAAATTAATTACAGCATCTAAATGATTAATATCTATTCCGCGTGAAGCAACATCTGTAGCAATCAAAATATTAACTTCTTTGTTTTTTAATTTCTGCAATGCTTCTTGACGAGCAATTTGCAGTTTATCGCCATGAATACTATCTACTTTATAATTATTTTTTAACAATATTTTTTCTAATTTATCTACGCCATATTTGGTGCGCCTAAAAATAAGAATATTCCCTTTTATTGTGTTTCTTAAAAGATGCAAACACAATTCTATCTTTTTAGATTTTGGTGTATAATACAAGATTTGATAGATTCCTTTTGCTGTTGAAGAGGTTGGACTAACCTGTATTTTTTTTGGATTTTTTAAAATTAATTTTGAAAATTCTGCTACTTTATGAGGCATAGTAGCCGAAAACAATAAAACTTGTTTTTCAATTGGACACAGACGTTCAATTTTTTTAACATCATCAATAAAACCCATATCCAACATTAAATCAGCTTCATCTAAAACTAAGGTTTCTATATAACTTAAATTAATAAATTCTTGTTTATGTAAATCTAATAATCGTCCAGGTGTAGCAATTAAAATATCCACTCCTTTTTTAAGAATTTCCTTTTGAGGTTCTATAGATACACCTCCAAAAACAATAGTTGTTCTTAAGTTTGTGTATTTGCTTAAAATTTTAAAATCTTCTTCAATTTGCAAGGCCAATTCTCGTGTAGGGCTTATTACTAAAGCTCTTATTTTTTTTCCTTTTTTGGAAGCATCCTGTTTGTCAAATAATAATTGAAGAATGGGTAAAGCAAAAGCGGCAGTTTTTCCTGTGCCTGTTTGTGCAGAAACAATCACATCTTTTCTTGCCAATACTAAAGGTATGGTTTGCTCTTGAACTAAAGTAGGAGTATCATAACCTTTTATTGCAATAGCTTTTAAAATTGGTTTATTTAATTGTAAATTTTTAAATGACATTGCCCTAATAATTAAATGAATTCTGCAAAGGTACTGTAAAATTAATCGCCGTTTATTGTAAAAAAAGAACTTCTTTTTAATGGATTTTTCATCAAATGAATTCCATAAAAAAATCCATAAGTAAAAAAACTCATGGATTTATATATTTAATCCGCATTATTCATGGGTTTTCGTTATGAAAAGTCAAAATGCCAACCTGCCTCCGCCTATGGCGGACGGTAGAATTGGAAAGCACAGAGGTTTTTTAGTGAAAGAATTGTAACCCAATTTTGAGCTAAACAAATTTCGAGCATTTTCAATTATAGCAAGCAGTTTGGCTTTGGAATAGAATATCCGTGAATAATGCGGGTTAATACTTTCATTACTTTTTACTATTATAGATGTCAATGTATTTCTGATCCAATTCTTTAGAGTCTTTATACTTCACTCTTAATTGTACCAATTTATCTTTAAGATTACTTACAACCTCAGCATAAGCAGGGTCATTATAAACATTATTCATTTCTAAGCTGTCATTTTTACGGTCATACAATTCCCATTCGTCAACATCATAATAAAAATGTACTAATTTATATTCTTTTGTAACAATACCATAGTGGCGCTTTACCATGTGAACAGATGGATACTCATAATAATGATAATATACGGCATCTCTATTCCAAGATTCTGCGTTACCTGTCAAAAGCGGAATCAAACTTTCGCCTTGCATATCTTCTGGAGCTTCTATTTGTGCAGCTTCTAAAAAAGTTTGTGCAAAATCAAGATTTTGTACCATTTCTTCATTTGTTGTTCCTGGTTTTATTTGATTTGGCCAACGAATCAATAATGGTGTTTTAAATGATTCATCATAAATAAATCGCTTATCAAACCAGCCGTGTTCTCCCAAATAAAATCCTTGATCAGAAGTGTAAACTACAATTGTATTTTCTGCCAAACCACTCTCGTCTAAATAATTTAAAACCCTACCTACATTATCATCTACAGACGAAATCGTACCTAAATAATCTTGCATATATCGCTGGTATTTCCACTTCATTTTCTCTTCCCTATTCATTTTACCCCAGTTTACTTTAAAGAAATTATTAATAGAATCTAATATTGGATTATATAAAGCTTTTTGCTCATCATTAGCTCTATTATAAGGTCCGTAAAAACCTCCTTTAAACTCTTCTATATAAGGCTCAACATTTCCCATTTCAGTAAGAGTTTCTGGACGGATTTTACTATCATGACTGTACATCCTATCTGTTAATAAATTCATTTCCGCAGTTTTTGCTGCTGTACCTCTATTGCTATAATCATCAAATAGTGTTTCTGGTAATGGAAATTGTTTTTTTGTAAACTCCGCAAATTTTTCTGGACTCGGCCACCAAGGTCGGTGAGATGCTTTATGTAAATACATCATTAAAAAAGGTTTTTTTGGATCTCGTTTTTTCTTTAACCAATTTAAAGTCAAATCTGTAATAATATCTGTTACATACCCATTAATAATTGTATCTCCATTTTTAGTAATAAATTTCGGATTGATATAATTTCCTTGTCCGGGTAATATCATAAATTCATCTACTCCTTTAGGATTATTTCCAAAATGAAGTTTTCCAAACATAGCTGTTTGGTAACCATGCTTTTGAAAAATTTGAGGAAACGTTACTTGAGTCGTATCAAATGGCATATGATTGTCTACCTTACCATTAATATGTGTATGTTTTCCTGTGAGTATTGTCGCTCTAGATGGAGCACAAATAGAATTAGTAACACAGGCATTGGTAAACAACATTCCTTCATCTGCTATTCTATCAATGTTAGGAGTTTTTATTAATTTATCGCTATATGCACTGATGGCTTGATAAGCATGATCATCAGACATTATAAAAAGTATATTGGGTCTTTGTTTTTTAGCAACAGTTTCTTGTTCTTTTTTAGAACAAGACACACTAATTAATAGTAAAACGAATAGAGAAGTAAAAATAAGTTTGGCTTTCATAATATTTTAATATGTTTTCTCAAAACTACAAATATATTATTTATATGTTTAACGATTTGCTTCGTTACATTTTATTATAAAAAACTAGGGCTATTCAAAAAAATAAAAAAGACGTGAATAAAAAAATGAATTTTAAAACTCAAAAGAGAGTAAAGTGAAATTCAAAATAATTTTATAAAAATTGGTAAAAATGGGAAGACTATAATTGAGGAATTAGATGTAGAGAATAAAGATTTTTATTATACGGATTTACCAAATTTATTCAATAAAATAGCTCAATTTAAGAACCTAAAAAAAATACATAAAAATTTGATGGAAGCATTGAACAAAGCCATTAATGAAGGTGTTTTATACGGCCTCAAAAAGCCTCAAAATATAAAATCAATAAATTGATGAAGTTAGTGATGATTTAATTGCCATATACTTTCAGGCAGAAGCTCTTTTTAATGTGAAATATCTAGATTATCAGTTAAATAAGCTCATACTTAAAAATTTAATTCCATTAGCCATTATTAATGTTATAAACCAAACCCTAGAAGAAATTAAGAACAATAATAATATAAGGTTAAACGCAGAGTTTAATCAAATAATTAGCAAGCATGTTATGAATTGTTACCAGAACTGAAATTAACCATTTTTTTCAACTAGGCTAAAAAATTCATTTAAACCCATATCAAAGTAATTACAGATACTCGCAAGTGTAGTAATTGAAATATTTGTTTTCCCTTGCTCTATTCTTGCTAAATGGATTCCTGTATCAACATAAAAATCATCTAATGTTATGGCAGTTTCCTTTCGTATTTGTTTAATACAAAGAGCAATTTTTTTTAATAAAATCTCATCTTTAATTTGTGCCATAACTCAGCACAAATTCAAAATTAAAAACAAAAAAATAATGACATATTTGTCATTATGAATTTATCTTTATATATTTACTGCCAATCCTTATCCTCTAAATTGAGGAGAACTCACAAATTGAGATTATTAACATCAGGAAAAATATATTTGATTGGTTGGTTGATTTCGGATTTGTTTTCTTCTAATTTGAGTGTGTTATAAATAATCTTGACTTCTTTAATTATCATAGTGAACTATATATCAGAAGCTTTTATTTCAATATTGCAAAGCAAAACACGAAGTATTCTTGCTGGGTTTGGTATTGCTTGGGGTATTTTTATACTGGTTCTACTCCTAGGGACGGGTAAGGGATTTCAACAAGGAATTATGCAATTGTTTCATTCTTTTGCAAAAAACAGCCTTTGGATTTATGGAGGTCAAGTTTCCGAATCTAATTTAAATAAATCAACACAACAAAAATTAATATTGTTTGACAATACAGATATCGCAATTACTAAAGAACGGTTTTCAGAAATTGAATTCATTTCACCAGAGTTAACTTACAAAGGTAACACACAAACAAGTCATTTACAAAATACCATATACCCACAAATTAAAGGAGTTTTATCTGATTATTTTAATGTAAAAATTATAAAGCCAGAAAAAGGTAGGTTATTAAATGTATTAGACAATAAAGAACACCGTAGAGTAACATTAATTGGTAAGCAGATTGCGGATGTTTTATTCCCAATGGAAACCGCTTTAGGAAAACTAATAAACATTGCAGGAACTTATTTTACTGTTATTGGAATTATTGAAAAAGGCACTCTTTTTTCTCAAAATAATCAAAATCTTATTTATGTCCCATATAATACATTTCTTGATTGTTTTAATCTTATTGGAGAGTTTAACACATTTGTTTTAGCCTTAAAAGATAAAACTGATACAAGTCTATTTGAAAATAAAATTAAATCTTTTCTTAGCAAACGTAAAGGATTTGACAAAGAGGACAAAAAGGCTCTATTCATTCTAAATTTTGAAAGCCAAGTAAAAGCATTTGAAAAATTATTTAAAGGAGTTGATGCTTTTCTTTGGTTTGTAGGCTTAAGCCTTTTATTGAGTGGCATGGTAGGAATTAGCAATATTATGTTAGTCATTGTTAAAGAAAAAACTTTTGAAATTGGTATTCGCAAAGCATTAGGAGCAAGCCCAAAATCAATCACCTGGATGATTATGACAGAATCAATTATCATAACTTCAATAGCTGGTATAATAGGTCTTTTATTGGGGTCAATATTTATTTCATTGATAAATTGGATAATAATATCCTTTTTTAACTCAGAAGATTCTTTGTTTAAAAGTGCGGGTATAGATTTTCCAATTTTAATTTTCTCACTATTTATATTAATCTTGACAGGTGTTTTAGCTGGTTTTTTTCCAGCTCAAAAAGCAGCAAATATTTCACCTGTTGCAGCAATAGGCCTAGAGGGTCGATAAACAAATATTAATGAAAAAAACATCAAATATTATTTTAATACTAATCATCATGGCAATAATTGGTTTTATCTTATTAAAAAATATCAAAAGTTTTAATTCTACTTCAGAAATAAAAACAGAACATGCTTTTTTAACAAATATTGAACTGAAACGAGTAATTGCTGGAAATTTATTTCCTTTAACTGAAATAGCTATTAAATCTCCAATTTCTGGAATTTTAGATAAAACTTTTGTTAAAATTGGAGATAAAATCGAAATTGGAAATAAAATAGTACAAATAAAGTTAGTTCCTGATCCTTCAAAATTGGAGTATGCAAAAAGTAATCTTAACTCGGCAAAAATCCGTTTTAACAACCAACAAAAAATATTTAATCGAAATAAGAAATTATTCAAAAAAGAAGTTATAGCTAAAGCCGAATTTGAAGAGTATCAAAAAGCTTTTTATTTGAGTAAAGAACAATACTTATCTGCAAAAAATCAATTGACACTCATTCAAAAAGGATTTGTTGAAAATTCTGATATTTCAAATATCGTTAAATCAACAGCATCGGGAACTATAATAGACTTACCCTTAAATAAAGGTTCATCGGTAATAGAACGAAACAATTTCGATAACGGCACTACACTCGCTGTTGTAGCTAGGCTAGATACTTTTGTTTTTCGAGGTATGGTTAATGAAACTGATATGATTCATTTGAGACAAGGTATGAAACTTTCACTCAACATAAACGCCTATAAAAACCAAGTTAAAGAAGCCATTTTATATAAAATTTCATCAAAAGGGAAAAACGAACAAGGAGTCATGAAATATAATATAGAAGCTCGGTTTAAACTATCTGGTGATTCACTTGTTATTCGTTCAGGATATTCAGCTAATGCGGAAATAATTTTACAAAAAAAAGAAAATATTTTAGCCATTAAAGAAAAATATCTTCAATTTCAAAATGATTCCGCCTATGTTACCATTCTGGGAAACGATGATAAAGAAGAAAAATGTTTTTTAAAAACAGGTTTATCAGATGGTATTAATATAGAGATTATGGAAGGTTTGGATAAAAATTCAAAATTTATAATTAATGATAAATAATTAATGAGGTTAGCACAAAAAATATTAATTCCACTATTTATTATTGTTTCACATCTTGCAATGAACGAAACAAGTGTGTTGTTACGTGGTGTTTTTTATTTACTTGTTATAATATTATCTTGCTTGGCAATAGTTGAATTGAGAAAAAATAAAGGTAAAGTTAAAATAGCTATTCCTGAAATATTGCTTTTAAGCTATATTTTATATCTAATATTGAACAACCTTTTTAGAAGTACTTTTTTCACCAATCATGATTTACATAATTACCTTACACTATTTTTACTCTATTATGTTTTTAAAATATCTTATAAAAATGATAATGAAATTTTAAAATATATTTTTTATGGGTTCTATACTACTTTTAGCATAGAATTAATAATTGGATTTAGTCAATTTTTAGGTCTTTTCTCAAATGTTGATTCAAAATTTATCATTGGTGGTTTATTTGGTAACCCTGGAGCTTTTGCTGGTTATTTAGCAATTTTCGCCCCTTACTTAATGGTAGCAATATTTTATAATAAACAGCTTTTTAAATCAGAAAATTTTCAATACACCACTATATTCTTTTTGTTTTGCTCGACAATTATGATAATTGTAAGTAACTCCAGAGGTGCATGGGTTGCTTTTATTTTAGGTGTTGGATACATTTTATATGAAAAATATGAGATAGGCAATTACTTATCAGAAAAATTAAAATCTGCAACTACTAAAATACTAACAAGTACCATATTATTTTTTACAATTATTTTTATCTCTATAGTCTTATACAATTACAAACCACAATCTGCTTTTGGTCGTTTATTTATTTGGAAAGTAAGTAAAACTATGGCTATGGAAAAACCTCTTTTCGGGAAAGGGTTTGGTTCTTTTGAAGCAGATTACAGTAAAGTTCAGGCAAATTACTTTTTAAACAACAAGGGTACAAGCAATGAAATACAAGTTGCAGATTATGTGACCGTTGCCTATAATGAATTTCTTGAAATGTTTATCGAGTCTGGCGTAATTGGATTATTATTATTTGTTTCAATATTATATTTTGCATTAGGTAAAAAATATAATTCAAAAACTTCCAAACACCATATTTCGGCTAAGGCATCACTTGTATCTTTATTGGCTCTAAGCATGGTTTCTTACCCATTTAGGCTTATGCCAAATATTTTATTATTAGTTGTTTGTCTGTTTATAATTTTTAATACAGGACAATATAAAACAATTTCAATCGCCCTAAAACTTAGAAAAGGATTGTTTCTTCTGTGGTTTATTGCTATTTCTGGATTGATATTTCTAGGGGGCAGACATGTGTTAGGTACTTATTATTTTAAAAAAGGATATGCAAAAGTATTAAATCAGGATTTTGATAGTGGAATTACCAATTATAAAAAAGCACATGTCTATTTAGGCAACAATGGTAATTTTATTTTTTATTATGGTGCTGCTTTATATTTAAACCAAAATTACTCAAAAAGTATTCCCTATTTACAAAGGGCTGTTGATTTACGAAGCGACCCTAATGCATTTATTACTTTAGGTAATTCTTTTAAAGCCTTAAATAGGTATGATAAGGCAGAAAAAGCTTACCAAACAGCTGCTAATATAATCCCCTCGAGAATTTACCCCAAATACTTATTGGCAAATTTATATGTAAAAATGCAACAACCTGATAAAGCACTTAATATGGCAAAAACTATACTAAATAGTAAAGAAAAAGTACCTACAACGGCAGGGGATGAAATAAAAATAGAAATGAAATTATTAATTAAAAAATATAGTAAATAGATTATTAACCTTTAAAAAAATAATTATGAGCCCATAGAAAAAAATTAAAAAACAAAAACCGTCCTAATATTATTAAGGATGTATTATAAAATGATTAATTTTAACATATTAAATTTAAAAAAATGAATAAAAATAAAAAAACAATTTTAGGATTTGCAATGGCAATGATTTTTTCATTAGCTTTAATGCAAGGTGTGGCAACCACAAGTAATAAACAAGATATGAGTTTGCAGCAACTCACGGTTGGTGCTGGATATATGGCTGGTGAAACTGAAGGAGGTGCAAGTGGTGCATGGACTGCTGCTGCTGGAATAGGAACAGGTGTTACATCAGCGTTGTTTTATGGTTCTTTAGCAAACACATGGAACCCATTGGGTTGGGTAGGATGGGCTGCAACTGGTGCAGCTGCCTTATAGTGTTTGCAAATTGGGCGAGGTTTTACCTTGTCCAATTTTATCTTTATTTTAAATTAATAATAAATAATATCATGAATAAATTAACTAAGAATAATTTTAAAAAAGAAGGATATGTTTATGTTCTTTTAGGAGTAGTATTAGTAAGTGCTTTTTTATCGGGTAAAATCATTTATATCCCCAAAGGAACACATTTAGGAGGTATATATGCTGCAATAGGCGTAGCTGTAATTTTATTAACAATATTTTTTCTAATATATATAAGGTTTAATCAAGTAAAAAAAGATAGCTATGAAAAAAAGGAATAGGACCTTCGGCTTAATGACGATGTTTATAATATTTATCTTTTTGTCAGGTAATATTATTGATATCCCAAAAGAAACAAATGAAGGAAGTATTATTAGTGCTATTGGTACAATTATTATTATTGCTGCTATGATTTTAATCACCTATATATACCGCTTTTTTATTCCTAAATAAAAAGAAAGACCTAAATTAAATCATTGTGAAACAAAATATTATACTACTAACTACCCAAATTGTGTTAAACAATTTGGGTAGTTAGTAGTATAATATTTTTAAATGAATAAATTAAATTATGAGTATTGTTAATCAAGATATATTATCTGCAATTTCTAAAATAAATATAAATAAAAAAGTTGTTTTAAAATTTATTTTAATTATTATTTTGTCTACTATTGTCTCTATTGGTGCCTCTTATATGGCAGAAGAAACTGTGGGGGGAATTTCTGGGGCTTGGTCGGCAATTTCAAGAATGACAATTGGTTTTTCAAAAGTAATGATATTGTTTTTTACTGTTTGGGTTCTCACTTTGTGGATTAATAAAAAAAAGTGATTTTAGAATTTAATGGCAATGATTTTTTCATTAGCTTTAATGCAAGGTGTGGCAATCACAAGTAGTAAACAAGATGTGAGTTTGCAACAAGTAGCACTTGGTGCTGGCTATATGTCTGGAGACTCAGAAGGAGGAGCCGCAGGTGCTTGGGGTGCAGTGGCACTTGGTGCTGGAGGTGCATTTGGTCAACTAGCAACTGGAGGCGCTTTATTTGGGTGGAGTCCTGTAGGATGGGCATTATTTGGAGCAGCTGTGGTGGCAGGTGCATAAATGAACATTTGTAACAATTTAGACGACTTTAGAGAAGTTGTCTAAATTGTTTTTCAAACTAAAAGAAACCTTTCTTCTTTTAAATATTTTTTAAGAGTATTTAATCAAAATTAAAAACCATGAATCAAAGTACAAACAAAACAATGTCTACAAATAAAGACAATAATATTTTTAATCTCTCATCCATTCTATTTAATAGAAAAAAACCTTTTAGAATAATATTCTCAATTCCTATACTTATGGCTTTGCTAATTTTTGGGTATCTATATTATATACCTGATTTTTCATTTATACTATTTGTTGTTGTTTTTATATCTTTGGGAGCTTTTTCATTTTTGACAGCCCCTAAAAAACTAATTTTCAATCAAAAAGGAATACAATATCACGTGTTTTGGAAAGTAAAATGGTCTAATTTTGCAGATTTCACTTATAATGATACTGCTTTAACAATTATAACAAAAGATAATAAAGAACAGATTATTAGAATAGATGAAAAGGATGATATTAAATCTATCATTAATTTATTAAAAAAAAAGTGTAACGAATAAAATGATTAATATATTTTTATTTTTCGGTTAACTCCATTTTAATTAGAGAGTTATTTCTAGATGCAATTATTGTCAGTTGTTGTAATCTTAATAATAGTATTCACTCTGATTTTTATAGGGTTTAAAATATTTAAAAGAAAATACAAGCACCTAAATTAAATCATTGTGAAACAAAATAGTAAACTACTACCCAAATTGTTTAACCCAATTTGGGTAGTATTAATATAATATTTTTAAATGAATAAAATAATTCGTATTTTTTTATTTTGTTGCCTTTTTTCTTTTCTTTTTTGGTTAATACCTTTTTTGATAAGGATTTTATTTATGGATACAATTATTGTTAGCCATTCAGCACCTACTCAAGAAACAGGTTTAAATATAGTTCAGGAAATAACAGAACATTTAAGAAATAATGATAAATGGTCTGCTTTTTATTTAATCTTTACAAACAACCTAAAAGTAAGTATTATAAATATTTTTGGAGGCGTATTTTTTGGTATTGGCACATTTGTTAATCTTTTTTTTAATGGTTTTTATACCGCAGATGTTTTTTCAACCATACATGCCAATGGTACTAGTTGGAACGTAATAATAGAACATACTTTACCACATAGCTTTGAAATGATAGGTATATGGCTATCGGGTGGTTTGGGGTTTTTTATTGCAAAAACTATTCTTGATATGATGGTTAAAAATAGATACCCAACCACTATGTTTTACAAAATAATTGTAGTTGGCTCTTTAATTTCAGGCTTAATAATACTAATAGCTGCATATATTGAAGCTTTTATTAGTGTTACATAAAAACTAAAAAAATGATCTTTAAAAAAATTCAAAAAAATATATCCCAATTTTGGGCAGTTGGCATAATACTTATTTATAGCTTATTAATGGCAGAGTATTTTAATAGCGTGACTAAAGAAGTAACCTCTATACAAGGATTAGATACAAGTAGTTCTATATACTTATACATTGCATCTTTTAATTATTTTATTGTAATACTAACCTCATTTGCAGTATGGTTAATTAGTAGTTTTTTGTTTCACATGTTTGCAATTTTACTTGGTGATAATGAGGTAAAGTTTAAAGAATTTATTAAATATACTGGAGTAATATATATTTTCCCCGCCATTGGGTTTGCATTTGCTCTATATTTATTTGAAGCAATTAAGTTACCAAAAGACAATACTTTAGAGTTTTTTAAAGTAAATAAATCAATGATTGCCATAGGTTGGATTATAAATATTTCTTCATCATTGGCTTTTATATTGGCTGTTCCTAT
Organism: Flavobacteriaceae bacterium; assembly: GCA_021648195.1. Lineage (GTDB taxonomy): Bacteria > Bacteroidota > Bacteroidia > Flavobacteriales > Flavobacteriaceae > Lutimonas. The sequence goes on from JAKITG010000036.1 coordinate 13,295, forward strand.
TATAAAATACTTGTATCATATTAACTGGTTAAAATCATTTGGGGCGGTTGTTATTCCTATTGCATCAATATATTTATTAGGTCAATTTTTCTCAGAGTTTGTTTTGTAAAAAAGTTGTTAAATGGAGCTTTTATAAAAATTAAGAGTATTTTTTACTTTTTAATCAAGTGAAATATTCCAGAATAACCTTTCATTTACATCCTTTACAGGATAGTACCTTTGATAAGGCTACCACCAAACCTGTTCATTGTTCTCAAAGGTGAAAATCCGTTCATCTTCTCCTTTGGTGTAATTACGGAGAATAAATAAAGCATTTTCAGGACAGTTTTCAAATGTTAACTCCTCTTTTTGTGCTACCTGTTTTCCAAGAGATTGCCAGCCAGATTCCCAATAAAACAATTCATACGAGTCTCCAATTTCAACAGAATTACCATCATTAGGAGGGTAAAACTCAACTCTTGTTAATCTTACACCATTTCGTTGACCTAAATCCAGTCCAACCCAGCCTCCTTTTAGAGAATCTGCAATAAAATATGTCAATATTTTTCCGTCTTGGATTTTGTCGGGTCCATTATCATCTAAATATTTACTACTAATCCATTTTCCATCCAATCGAACATTATTATTACTTATTCCCTTTGAGTTGGTTGTTGTACCAAAAAAACTTATTTCTGCAACCCTACACCGTTGATTAGAATGTATAAATCTAAAATATCGATACTGTTCTTGATTAGTAATTTCAAAATTATTCGTTTTTGGAACAGGAACTGATGTTATTTCGTAAAGGTCTTGGGCATCTCTAAAATCACTAAAATTGGCTCCTTGAAATTTACCACCAATCATTTTTTTTAACACTCTCTTCATATGGTTTTGGACAAGGTATTTTCTATCAATTTTTATGGTTCTAACCTTTTTATGGTTTGGGTTTAAAAATTTGACAGTTCCATTTTTTTTTAATATAAAAGGGTTAGAAATCGCTTTAATTCCTAAATAATTATATGATACGGGCAGATAAACAATCTCACATCCTATATTATTAAACTCATATAACCCTTTCGGATTTCTCTTGCCCCAACTTGAGGCACTCCACTTATTATAATTATGAACACTCAGGTAAGCAATGTCTTTATTGAACTCACTATCTAGTGCTATCTCAATATTAGCCGAGGCTAAATTATATTCCATCGTAACATCTTGCGTATTAATATTTAAGAACTTTTTAGGATACATACCTCTTTCTGCTAAAAGATTTTCGTAATACCCTTCATAAT
>JAKITG010000037.1 GCA_021648195.1 Flavobacteriaceae bacterium
CCCTTCATAATTTCTTCGATATATTTTGGGTGCTTTTCTATTCGTTATTATAGACCACGGAATTGTATCTAAATCACCTAAGAACGATGGAGTGGTGATATCAAGTGGTGCTTGAAGTGCAGAGAAAGCATATAACTGTCCGTTTTCATCTGTGATAGAGCACCATGCATGTCCACCTCTACTTCTATTCCCCCATAATGGCACATAATCCCATTTTACAGGAATACCCATGGCCCTCAACAGGTAGATATTTAGCGTTACTTCATGATGACATTTTCCTATTCTTCCTTTTTCCAGATTATCAAAGCTTACTGCTGGTAATTTTTCCATAATTTTACTCGAAAACATGTTGTCAACAGTATTGTTAATTAGAAGAGTAGCTTCTCTCAAACTTTGAGGGTTTTGCATAGAATCAGAAACCCAATTATACCTATCCATAATTGTTTTTCGCCAAGACTGAATAGGTTCTTGATAAACTTTGTAGGGTAGTACATATCTGCAAAAATCTTCAAATGACACATTTGTACGAGACCAAGGGTAAGTTCTCCAAGCTTTAAATGCTAAATCAATATTTTCAATCAAATAAGATGATTTTATGAACTTAGCATCAGGTTTGAGTTTTAAGCTTAACGTCGCATTTAAGACTCCTAAAGAATCTGCAATAAATTTAATTTTATTTTCTCTTACCTTACTACTTAATGAGGCATTTTTCTGCAAAGGCATTATGGTTTCAAAAAAAAGGTCATAGGTTTTAAGACCTTCTCCACTATAGGAAGCATGTGTTTTCATATTTTTGATCAGGAAAATAGCCGCCTTGTACTTTAAACTGTCTCCAGACAAGCGGTAGTGGTCTATAACTGCTTGAAGTTCTTTTACCTCTTCTGGTAATTTATTGTTACTACATGAGATAAAAAAGAGGGTAATAAAAAGCAACTTTAAATAATTCTTCAACATTGATGCAATAATATTATTCATATTAATGTAATTAAAGGTTTAATTGTTTAAATAATAAATATATCACTTTAACTGCCAATTGATATTTAGATATGATTCCCAAGGATAAAGAATGCAAGTTAATAGAAATAAAATTGCTTTTCTTAGTTAGTCGAAAATTAAATTTTGATTAAAATTATTCCGTGAATAAAAACATTCAAAATTATTTTGCTAAATTATAAACAGATTTAAATTTTTACTATTTTTATGCAAAATAATTTTGTGCAAAGCCAAACCTCTTTTCAAGTTTATAGTGCCTCTGCTGGTAGCGGAAAAACTTTTACATTGGTAAAAGAATATTTGAAAATTTTACTACAATCTAGCGAGCCTTTTATTTATCAAAATATACTTGCCATCACTTTTACTAACAAAGCCGCAAGTGAAATGAAAGAACGAGTATTGAATAATTTACTCGATTTTTCAAAAGGAAATAGATTGAATGATATGTTTCGAGCAATAACGGAAGAAACCAATATCGATACCAAAACTATAGAACAAAAAAGTAAAAGACTATTACATAGTATTTTACAAAATTACTCGGCATTTCATATCAAAACCATCGATAGTTTTACTAGTAAACTCATCAAATCTTTTGCTTTTGATTTGGGATTATCTATAGATTTTGAAGTTGAATTAGACTCGCAAGCTATATTGGAAAAAACAGTAGATGTAATTATTTCAAAAATTGGAATCGATAAAAAACTTACTTCTGTTTTGGTTGAATTTGCAAAACAAAAAACCCTAGAAGATAAATCATGGGATATTTCAAGGGAATTGAAAGAAATTGCTATACTTCTTTTAAAAGAAAATGATGCTTATGGAGTTCAAAAATTAGAGAAAAAAAATATTTCTGATTTTAAATCTTTAGAAAAAAAAATTAAAAAAAATCAAAGAGAAACAGAAAAAAAATTTCTTGAAATTGGAGAAAAGGGGTTAAAAATTATTAGCGAATTAAATATAGAAGATAAAGATTTTTATTATAGTCAGTTTCCTAAATTTTTTCAAAATTTAATAAATAAACCTTCAGCTATTGGCTTCGATAAAGATAAAGGAATTGGTAAAAGCATAGAAAATCAATTGTTTTATACCAAAGGAAAACCCGAAGAAATAAAACTGAAAATTGATAGCATTATTGATTCTTTATCAAATTTTTACAAGGAAGCTGGAAAATTATTTCAACAATACCTTTTAAACAAGCTTATTTTAAAAAACCTAATTCCACTAGCCATACTAAATTCAATTAGCAAAGCTTTGGAAGAAATTAAAGTAGATAATAACATTAGGCTTATTGGTGAATTTAATCAAATTATCAGCAAACATTTACGAGAACAACCCGCAGCATTTATTTATGAAAAAATAGGTGTAAAATACAAACACTATTTTATCGATGAAATGCAGGATACTTCAATTTTACAATGGGAAAATTTAATTCCACTGATTGACAATGCATTATCCGAAGAAAATTCAAGCCTACTATTAGTTGGTGATGCAAAACAAGCAATTTATAGATGGAGAGGCGGAAAAGCCGAGCAATTTATCGATTTATCAATTGAAGGAAATTTAAAGAGAAACAATCCTTTTCATAGAAAGAAAAAATTAGAAAATTTAAAAACTAACTTCAGAAGTTACTCTGAAATTATTGATTTCAACAATCAGTTTTTTACACATATTTCTAACTATTTTCAAAATGAAGCTTATCAAAATTTATATCAAGTTGGAAATAATCAGGAATTTACCAATAAAAAAGGAGGTTTTGTTCAATTAAATTTTATTAATGAGTGTAAGAATGCTGAAGAAAGAGATGAAGTTTTTCCTGAAAAAGTATATGAAACCATTCAAAGTTTAGAAGGTGTATTTGATAAAAATGAAATATGTATTCTAGTAAGAAAAAAAAAACAAGGAATAGCAATTGCAAATCACCTTACCGAAAAAGGAATTCAAATTATTAGTTCGGAAACCCTATTGATTAAAAACAATAGTAAAGTTGATTTTATTATTCAATTGCTGAATTTATTGAAAGAAGAGAAAGATGGCAATGCAAGATTGAATGTTCTATATTATTTACACAGTCATTTTGATATTCAAAAAGACAAAAATGAATTTATTGATGAATTTGTGCATTTAGACATGTCGAATTTGTTTAAAAAATTAGAAAAACATCAAATCTTTTATAAGGCTCAAAATTTTTACCAAAGTCCGTTTTACGAAAGTATAGAAGAAATTATTAGATGCTTTAAATTAGCACAAGAATCAGATGCTTATCTTCAATTTTTTCTAGATTTTGTTTTTGAATTTACCCAACGAAAATCAGAAAATAATACAAATTTTTTAGAGTATTGGAGTCAGAAAAAAGAGAAACTAAGTATTGTTACTTCCAATAACAAAAATGCTGTGCAAATTATGACAATTCATAAATCAAAAGGTTTGGAATTTCCTGTTGTTATCTATCCGTATGATTTAGACATCTATTATCAAAAAAACCCAACATGTTGGTATGACAATCTAGATTATGAGACTTATAATAATTTTGAAAGCATTTTAATTAACTCATCTTCAGTAATTAAAAATACTGGAATTTATGGTGAAACTATTTTTAAAAAACAAGAGAGTGAATTAGAGCTCGATAATTTTAATTTATTATATGTAGCTCTAACCCGAGCAAAAGAGCACTTGTATATCATTTCTGAAAATAAAATAGCAAAAGATAAACTGAAATTATATTCCCACTTTTTCATTGATTTTCTACAAAAAAATCAAAAATGGGAAGATGGAAAATCACTATATGAGTTTGGAGAAAAACTTCGGCTATCTAAAAGAGAAAAAGACAATCTTACTATTGAAATTCAAAAAGAATTTATAAGTACTTCTTGGCAAGATCATCAATTTAATATTGTTGCCAGCTCCTCCTTACTTTGGGATTCGGAAAGAGAAGATGCTATTAAATTTGGAAACTTAATTCATGAATTAATGGCATATATTTTCTCTGAAAAAGATATAAAAACGAGTGTTATTCACTTTGTCAACAAAGGATTAATAGAAAAAAAAGAACAAAATGAAATAGAAAATTTGATTTCTGAAATTGTGAATCACAAAGAATTAAAACCATATTTTCAGTTGAATAAAACTATATTTAACGAAAGAGAAATCATTACACATGACAAGCAAATATTGATTCCCGATCGATTGGTTTTTGATGATGAAAATAATGTAACTATTATTGATTATAAAACAGGAAACCCTGAAGAGAAACACCACCAACAAATTGAAAATTATGCAAACACTTTACTAAAAATGAATTTTCAGGTTTTAGAAAAAATATTGGTGTATATTGACACGAAAATTAACATTGTAAAAGTATAAAATGAGTTTTGTAGACATCGTATTAGGTGGTATTTTGGCTTTAGGTTTGATAAACGGGTTTAGAAAAGGATTATTTGTTGAAATAACTTCTCTATTAGGTTTGGTATTAGGAGTTTATGGCGCTATCCATTTTTCATATTATTTAGCAAATATTTTAGAAGACAAAGTAAGTTGGAATCCTTCATTAATTCAAATTGCTGCATTTGCAGGAACCTTTCTAATCATTGTAATTGTCATTAGTTTATTAGGTAAAATATTAACTAAAATTGCCGAAACTATCTTTTTAGGTGCTTTTAATAAAATTTTAGGTGCTTTATTCGGACTTGTAAAGTTTGCATTAATTTTAAGTGTAATATTAATCATTGTTAATCGATTTAATAAAGTTTTAAAATTTAGAGATGACTCAAAGGTTGGGCAATCCATACTTTACGAACCTATTCAAAAATTTGCTCCTGCAATCTTTCCTAAACTGGTAACCATTGTTGAAGAAACTAATGAAAAATAATTCCTACTTTTGCATTCCAATATCAAAAAAACTATGTCAGCAATAAAAAAAAAATATAAACGAATTACTACCAAAACGGTAGTAGAAATGAAAGCAAATGGAGAAAAAATAGCGATGCTTACTGCCTATGATTACACAATGGCAAAAATTGTGGATAGTGCAGGTATTGAAATTATATTGGTTGGCGATTCAGCATCAAATGTAATGGCTGGGCATGAAACTACGCTACCCATTACTTTAGATCAAATGATTTATCACGCATCTTCTGTAGTAAGAGCTGTTGAAAGAAGTTTGGTTGTTGTTGATTTACCTTTCGGAACTTATCAAGGCAATTCAAGAAAAGCCCTAGCTACAGCCATAAGAATAATGAAAGAATCTGGTGCACACTCCATAAAAATGGAAGGAGGAGAAGAAATTTCGGAATCAATATCAAGAATTTTAACGGCTGGAATTCCAGTAATGGGACATCTAGGTTTAACACCTCAATCCATCTATAAATTTGGAACTTATATCGTAAGAGCCAAAGAAGAAGAAGAAGCAGAAAAATTAAAAAAAGATGCTAAATTATTAGAAAAATTAGGGTGTTTTGGTTTAGTTTTAGAAAAAGTTCCTTCAAAATTAGCCAAAGAAGTTGCTCAAAGTATATCTATTCCAGTAATTGGTATTGGAGCTGGAGATGGAGTTGACGGACAAGTTTTAGTTACTCACGACATGTTAGGAATGACCCATGAATTTAGCCCAAGGTTTTTAAGACGGTATTTGAACTTATATACAGAAATGGGAGAAGCTTTTAAGCGATATATTTCTGATGTAAAATCGGGTGACTTCCCAAGTAAAGAAGAACAATATTAAAACTGAATTAATCTCAGTTTTTTTATTTTGACACACGCATGCAACACCCTTTAATTTAACCAAATTTTAACAAAATGAATCTACATTTAAATGTAAATTTGTTACCCTAAAAAGAACATACTTATTACTGATTATGGAAGAACAAAATACAAGTATAGATATTCAAGCTATCAATGAAAAAATTGAAAGAGAAAGTGCTTTTATAGACTTGCTAATGATTGAAATGAATAAAGTAATCGTTGGGCAAAAGCATATGCTAGAAAGATTACTAATTGGCTTGCTAGGTAATGGGCATATTTTATTAGAAGGAGTTCCTGGGCTTGCAAAAACATTAGCAATTAACACTTTGTCAAAAGCAGTTTCGGGATCTTTTAGTCGAATACAATTTACACCCGACTTATTACCAGCCGATGTTATAGGTACAATGATTTATAATATGAAAGACAATGATTTTTCAATTAAAAAAGGACCTATTTTTGCAAATTTTGTGCTTGCAGATGAGATTAATCGTGCACCAGCTAAAGTGCAATCTGCATTATTAGAAGCCATGCAAGAACATCAAGTAACTATTGGAGATACCTCATTTAAATTAGAACCACCCTTTTTGGTAATGGCAACTCAAAACCCAATAGAGCAAGAAGGAACTTACCCTTTACCCGAAGCACAAGTTGATCGATTTATGCTAAAAGTTGTGATTGATTATCCAAAATTAAGTGATGAACAAACTATTATGCGTCATAATTTAAACGGAACTTTTGGTAAGATAAACCAAGTAATCTCTATAGATCAAATTCTTAAAGCTCGTGAATCGATTAAAGAAGTTTACATGGATGAGAAAATAGAAAAGTACATTCTAAATATAATTTTCGCAACCCGTTATCCCGAAAATTATAACTTATCAGATTTAAAACCATTAATTAGTTTTGGAGCATCAACAAGGGGAAGTATCAATTTGGCAATGGCCGCAAAATGCTATGCCTTTATCAAACGTCGCGGATATGTAATTCCAGAAGATGTTAGAGCCATAGCTCATGATGTACTTCGCCACAGAATAGGTATTACTTATGAGGCTGAAGCTGAAAATATTACTTCAGAAGATATGATTAACAAAATTTTAAATCAAGTAGAGGTACCTTAAAGTAGTAGGCAATGTTCAGTCGCAGTTAGCAGTCAATTTGAAGACTGAAGACTGAAGACTGCCTTCTGAATACTGATAAAAGTGGATACAAAAGAATTACTCAAAAAAGTTCGAAAAATAGAAATTAAGACAAGACGCTTGTCTGATCATATTTTCTCAGGCGAATATCACAGTTCGTTTAAAGGAAGAGGAATGACTTTTTCTGAAGTACGCCAATATCAATTTGGAGATGATATTCGATTTATCGACTGGAATGTAACCGCTCGTTATAATGAACCATATATTAAAGTTTTTGAGGAAGAAAGAGAATTGACCATGATTTTAATGGTTGATATTAGTGCTTCCGCATTTTTTGGTACCGACCAACAATTTAAACACGATTTGATTGCTGAAATTAGTGCAACACTCGCCTTCTCTGCTATACAAAATAATGATAAAGTTGGATTGTTACTCTTTTCAGATGGAATTGAACTATTCATTGCGCCTAAAAAAGGAAAAACTCATGTTTTAAGAATCATAAGAGAACTGATTGAGTTTAAAGGAAAAAGTGAAAAAACAGATATAACTCAAGCCTTGAAATATTTGTCGAATGTGATGAAAAAAAAAGCTATTGTTTTTATCCTTTCCGATTTTATGGATGATGACTATGATAATGCCTTGAAAATTGTTGGCAAAAAACATGATGTAACTGGAATACGAGTTTTTGATAAATATGAAGTTGAAATTCCAAAAATTGGAATGGTTCCAATGCGAGATGCTGAAAGTGGAAAAATTATTTTAGTAAACACAAATTCAAAAACGGTTAGAAACAATTACAAAGCCAATTATTTAAAAATGGTTAATTATTTTGAAGAATCATTCAAAAAAAGTGGATCAGGAACAATAAGTACACGTATTGATGAAAGTTATGTGAAAAAACTTTTGGGTTATTTTAAACGCAGAAATTAATGATGAAGAAAATATTTTCATTTCAATATTACTCACTCTTACCCTTATTTTTATTTGGGTTTATGAGCTTTGCTCAAGTTACAAGCGAAATTGATACAACCAGAATACGAATTGGCGAACAAATTCAATACCAGATTATAGTAAATGAAACAGAAGATGTTAAGTTTACTAAACTATTTTTAGATAATTTAAAACGACTTGAAGTAGTTGAGTCATTTAAAATAGATTCCCTAAAAAATCAATTGATTAAAAAATATGCACTTACCAGCTTTGATAGCGGAAGATATGTTTTACCTGCTCAAACTGTATTTATAAAAGATAAAATGTATTTAACCGATTCGATTATCATTGATGTTGCAACTATTGCTACAGACACGATAAGACAACCCTTGTTTCACATCAAAAATATTCAAAAGGAACCTTATACATTTCGTGATATTATAACAGCATATTGGTGGTTGATTTTAATAATTCTTGTTATTGCAGCAATTTTATATTTTGTTTTAAGAGACAAAGTAGTTCATTATGAAAAAAGTAAACTACCTCCTTTTGATTTAGCAATGCAACGATTAAAAGAATTGGATGGTAAACAGCTGTTAAAACAAGAAAAAATAAAACTATATTATATAGAACTAACAGATATTGTTAGAACATTTATAGAACGAGAAATGAATATTCCAGCTTTAGAATCAACAACAGGTGAGTTGCTAGAAACTATAACTGATTTTAATGATAGCAATAATTTAAACATCCCTAAAGAAACAATAGATAAACTACAAAAATTATTAAAAGATGCTGATTTGGTAAAATTTGCAAAATTAAAACCTTTGTTGAACGAAATTGAAATTCATAGAACTAGTGCCGAAAATATCATTGATAATTTGCATCCAAAAATTGTAGAAAAAAATAAGGATAATGAAGATGATTAATAATTTTGAATTTACAAATCCTGAATTTTTATGGTTGCTATTGGTAATTCCAATATTGACGATTTGGTATTTTTTTATGTCAAAAAAAGACAATGCATATTTAAAAATAACAAGTACTAAAGGTTTTGCACAGCAAGATTTGTTAGCCAAATTAAAACCCATACTTCATCTTTTTCGATTATTGGCAATCGCATCATTGATTGTAGCATTGGCAAGACCAAGAAATGTTGAAGTTAGCAAAAAAACAAAAATTACTCGCGGTATTGATATTGTTATGGCTATTGATGTTTCGGCAAGTATGCTGGCAAAAGATTTAAAACCAAACCGACTAGAGGCCTTAAAAACTGTGGCAACCAAGTTTGTCAATAAACGACCAAACGATAGAATTGGAATCGTTGTTTATGCTGGCGAAAGCTTTACGCAAACACCTATTACCAGTGATAAAACGATTGTAAAAAATACAATTAGAAAAATAAGATGGGGTCAGATTAATGATGGTACTGCCATTGGCATGGGATTGGGCTCAGCAGTTAACAGATTAAAAGAAAGTAAAGCAAAAAGTAAGGTAATTATTTTATTAACTGATGGTGTAAATAATAGTGGTTTTGTCGATCCAAAAACAGCAACCGAACTTGCCAAAGAATTGAATATAAAAGTCTATACGATTGGTTTAGGTACAAATGGAACAGCTTTATTTCCTGTAGCAAAAGATTTGAATGGAAAATTAATCTTTAGAAATGCACCTGTTGAAATTGATGAAAAATTATTAAAATATATCGCAAAAGAAACCGAAGGAAAGTATTTTAGAGCAACCAATAATAAAAAATTAGAAGCCATTTATAACGAAATTAATAAATTAGAAAGAACAGACGTTGAAGAAATTAAATATTACAATTATCAAGAAAAATATCGTTCATTAGTATTCTTAGCTGGATTATTTATCTTGCTAGAAATGCTTCTACGCTTTACAGTTTATAGAAGCTTTATTTAAAAATTGTATAATTGTTGATTTGTGTAAATGTTTAAAAATAAAATTTTCCCTTTGGGAAATTAAAAAGAGTTAATGTATCAAATAGAAGAACCAAAATATTTTTACTTATTTATTTTCATAGCGATTTTACTCGTTATGTATTTACTGGTTGCTATTTGGAAACGAAAAAAGCAACGTAAATTTGCCGATTTATCTTTATTGAATAAATTAAGTCCTGAAAGCTCTAAATTCAAGCCCACATTAAAAATAATAATGATTGCTTTAAGTTTATCTTTTTTGATTATAGCATTGACAAATCCCAAAATGGGAACACAATTAAAAACAGTAAAACGTCAAGGCGTAGATATTGTATTTGCATTAGATGTATCTAAAAGTATGTTGGCAGAAGATATTGCTCCCAATAGATTGGAAAAATCAAAACAAATCATTACAAAAATCATCAATAAATTAGGTAGTGACAGAATTGGAATAATAATTTATGCTGGAAATGCTTACCCTTTATTGCCAATAACAACAGATCATGCAGCTGCTAAAATGTTTTTACAAAATGCACATCCCGATATGGTTTCCTCACAAGGAACAGCCATAAATGAAGCATTAAAATTAGCTAAAACTTTTTTTGATGACGATACTCAAACCAATAGATTTTTATTTATTATTTCTGATGGGGAAGATCATCAAAAAAATTCAAGTGAAATAGCTAAAGAAATTCTAGAGGAAGGAATTATTACCTACCCCATTGGTATTGGAACCAATAAAGGTGCTTTGATACCTATAAAAAGAAATGGTAAAATTATAGGGCATAAAAAAGACAGAAAAGGTGAAGCGGTTATTTCTAAATTAAATGTTAAAACTCTTAAAGAAATTGCAGAAAACGGAAAAGGCAAATATATTTATGGAAACAATACTTCTAAAACTGTTGATGCTATTGAAAAATTATTATTAAAAGCTGATAAAAAAGAGTTTGAAACAAAAGAATTTTCCGATTATAAAGATCAGTTTCAATGGTTTATTGGCTTAGGATTGTTGTTTTTAATTTTAGATGCCTTCTTATTAAATAAAAAAACAAAATGGATTCAAAAAATGAACCTGTTTAACGAAAAATAAAATGAAGAAAATTATTTACATAGTATTGTTTCTGCCTTTCTTGATTTTTTCTCAAAATCAAGAAAAAGAAAAGAAAAAGGAGGAAGTAGAAGTCAAGTTGGCTGAAAAGCAAATTTTACGAAAAGGAAATGATTTGTATAAGCAAAAACGATTTACTGATGCCGAAACTCAATATAAAAAAGCGCTATTTCAAAATCAAACATATCAAACGGCACATTATAATTTAGCCAATACATTCTATGAGCAAAATAAGTTTAAAGAAGCTTTACCTGGATATGATTTTACAGCAAAATCAACAAAAAATAAAATAATTAAAGCGCAATCATTTCACAATATGGGTAATGTATTTATGAAGCAAAAACAATATGAAAAAGCCATTTTTGCTTATAAAAATTCACTTCGTATCAACCCAAAAGATGATGAAACAAGGTATAATTTAGCTCTGGCTCAAGATTTATTAAAAAAACAAAATAAAGATAAAAATAAAGACAAAAAGGACAAGAAGGACAAGAATAAAGACAAAGATAAGAATAGCGAAAACAAGGATAAAGACAAGAAGAAAGACCAAGGAGATAAGAAAGACAAAAAGAAAGATGATGATAAAGATAAAAAAGATCAGAATAAAAAAGGAGATAATAAACAAAAAGACAACGAACAGAAAGACAAAAAACAACCAAAACCTCAACCTAATAAATTAAGCAAGCAACAAATAGAACAACTTTTAGAGGCTATGAATAATGAGGAAAATAAAACACAGAAAAAAGTTAATGCTAAAAAAGCTAGAGGAAGAAAAGTAAAACAAGAAAAAGATTGGTAAGACCCTCTCAAACTCCCCAAAAAGGGAGAGTAAAACATGAGAATCTATAAAAAATTCAATTACAAATGATTGAATGATTAAAATGAAAAATAAATTTTTATACATATTAATTTTATTCCTTACAAGTCAAATAACCTTTGCTCAGGTAACATTTAAAACAGCGGTAAGTAAAACTCAGCTGGGTTTAAATGAACACTTACGAATAGAGTTTTCTATAAATAAACAGGGTGCTGATGATTTTACACCTCCAAATTTCAACAGCTTTAAAGTTCTTGCAGGACCAAGCCAATCTTCACGGTTCTTCTCTTCAACCAACGGAAGAAACTCTTATAAATTAACTTATACCTATATCATTCAGCCTACTAAAAAAGGCGTATTTACCATTCCTTCTGCAAGCATAACCTATAATGGAGAAGTTATCAAAACCAATACAATTAGAATTAAAGTAGTTGATGCTATTGATGTTCCTAAAGATCCAAATGACCCACGCTATCTTGCTTCTCAAAACATACATTTAGTAGCCGAAATTTCTAATACAAACCCTTATGTTGGAGAAAGTATTTCGGTAGTTTATAAACTGTATGTAAATACTAATGAAGTTAATGTTAGAAATACAAGAGAAGTTGAATCACCTTCATTCAATGGTTTTTGGAATCAAAGTATAAAAGTGAAGAATTGGGTAGCAAAGAATGGAACTTATGGCGGAAAACCTCATCGATATGCTGTTGTTAAAAAAACAATTTTGATTCCACACAAAGCAGGTAAATTAACTATTGACCCTATGGAAATGGAAATAACTGCTGGTGTTCCAATGGAGAGAAGAGATTTTTTTGGCAATCGGTTGATGAATAACGTGAGCTTTACAGCTACTTCTGGTAAAAAAATAATCAATATAAAAGAACTTCCTTATCAAAATAAACCTGCTGATTTTTCGGGAGCTGTTGGTGATTATCGCTTTAATATTACTACAAGTAAAACTGAATTAAACGCAAATGAATCCGCTCAAATAAAAGTTAAAGTTTCGGGTAAAGGAAATTTAAAACTAATAAAATTACCAGAAATTGAAACTCCTAAAGAACTTGAAATTTATGAACCTGAACATAAAGAAAATATAAGAACAACTTTAGCTGGTTTACAAGGTGAAATATACAATCAATATACTGTAGTACCTCAATTTAGAGGGAAATTTAAAATTCCAGAAGTGTCTTTTTCTTATTTTAATCCAAAAGATAAAAAATACCATACCATAAAAACTGAACCTATTTTTTTAAATGCCCTTAGCGGAAAAATACCCAATGAGGAAGATGCTGTTTTTACAAATAAAAAAACGGTGGTAAGTAATGAAAATGATATAAGATACATTCAATCAAAAACAACGTTTTCTCCTATTGAAAAGCAAGAAGATTTTTACAGTTCTAAATTGTACTATATTTTATTGATTTTACCTTTACTTTCTATTCCTTTAGGAATATTTATTGGTAAAAAGAAGAAGAAAAGAGATGATGATATTATTGGAAACAAAAGAAGAAAAGCCAATAAACTGGCTCGAAAATATCTATCGGAAGCAAAAAAACAATTGGGCAAAAAAGAAGCATTTTATATTGCTTTAGAAAAAGCTTTACATAATTATTTAAAAGCAAAATTGCATATTGAAACTTCCGAAATTAGTAAAGAAAGAATATCTGAAATATTGCTAAGTAAAAATGTAGATAATCAAACTGTAACAGAATTTAGTACGGTATTAAATAATTGTGATTTTGCTAGATATACTCCATCAACAAATGTTGAGATGAAAAAAGAATATGAAAAAGCAAAAGAAGCCATTGCTGAAATTGATAAACAATTATAATTAAGAAAAAAGAGACAAGAATTGGTTTGAAAAAAATAAATGAAATGAAAAAAATAATATTCTTAATTATATTCTTAATGTCTTGGGTTAATCATGCACAAAATTTAGATAGTTTGTTTGTACAAGCAAATAAATTATACCAGCAAGAAAGTTATCTAGAAGCCTTAAAATTGTATCAAGAGATTGAAAATGGAAATGTAGAATCAGATGAATTATTTTTTAATATAGCAAATGTATATTATCGAACCAATCAGGTTGCTCCATCTATTTATTATTATGAAAAAGCTTTACTATTAAACCCAAACAATAAAGATATTGCCTTTAATTTAAATTTTGCTAAACGAATGACTTTAGACAATATTGAAGCCTTGCCAAGAAGTATGGGACAAAGATTTAGAGAAAATGTTATTCTTAAATTAACATACAATACTTGGGCAACAATAAGTGTGAGTTTGGCATTTCTGTTTGCCATTTTATTTTTATTATATCACTTTTCTTACAGCACAAGTGTGAAGCGTATATATTTTATAACCAGCATATTAAGCGTATTTTTTGTTTTGATAACCTTATTATTTACATATCAAAATTATCAATATGTAAAAAATACTCGAACAGCAATTATTTTTGAGCAACTTGCTCAGGTTAAGAGTGCGCCTACTAAATCGAGTGAAGTGAATTTTGAGTTACATGAAGGTGCTAAAGTTTCTATTTTGGAAAGTCTTGACAACTGGTTAAAAATTAAAATTGCTGATGGAAAAACAGGTTGGATAAATGAAGATGCTTTAAGAGAACTCTAGTTTCGTGTCAAGCATATTTTAGCGCAACCAAACTTTGTCTTTTTTACCACTAACTATATTAAAATTTTTAACAATAGCTATGGCTATTCTGAAAACATCGCCTTGTTATTGACAAAATTACCGTATCTTTTTACACACAATACACTTGACACTACTCAAGACCTTTGCAATATTGAGCAAAATTAAGGTTTAAATCTTTTTTACTTCGAATTACTTCCTTCTCTAAAAATTAACTGCAATATA
>JAKITG010000208.1 GCA_021648195.1 Flavobacteriaceae bacterium
ATGGCAGATAGTAATCATCGTTTACTACTATTAAGTTTACATTTTCTTTAAATCAATTAAGATTGAAAAAGTTTTATTGATATCACCTTCTTTAACAACCAAGGTCATTTCATGGGTTGTTGAAATTATTTCTTGTACAGAAATATTTGCCCATGCCAATTGCTTTAATATAAAATAATATACGCCAGATTGTTCTAAGTTAGTTTTAGGTAATTTTATTGTAATTGAAGCTAGTTTATCCATTGAATGGAGTAACTTTTCATTAGCTAAATTTTTTTCAAAAACATCTTTTATATTTGCACTAATTACAATATTGGTTTCAAAAATACCTTGTGAGACTGTGAAAAATGACTCTCGGTTACTACCAATTTTAGCAAATAATATAGAAATTTGTTTATATAGAGTACTAGAATTTTTATAGGTATAATCATACAAATCAGAACGTACAATAAAATCTCCCAATTTTAATGAAAAGGATTTTATATTTTTTCTAATCCGTAAAATATTTATAGGTGATAATCTATTTATTGCCATCATAATTGCCCCCGATTTCACTTTTTTTCCTAGTATTTCTTCTACTTCAGGTTTTATAACTCTAGCTAGTGATGAAATATTTATTAATTTTTCATACATTGCTTCTTCAATAAATGGCGTTCTACTAATTATAATTTCAACAGTTTCTTGTATCGTTTTCATTGTTATAATTTAAACAAAATGTTATATTATGTAAATATATTATAAATATTTTATTACAATAATGATTATTTAAATATTTGCAAAAAAATAGGTAACTGTTCAGCCGATAGTAAGATTAACAAATGAGAAAAAAATAGAGAATAAACAACAATATTCCCTCATGAGAGAGCCTGTCCCGCTTTTTTGTGGAGGTTTGAGGTGTGTGTTTTTTAAAAAACGGTTGGAGTTACGAAAACAGTAAAATATGATTGTCTTAAAGTTTGGAGGAACCTCTGTTGGTTCAGTAGAAAATATAAAAAAAGTTGCTAAAATTGTTAAAACAGAAAAGAAGCAAAATATAGTTGTTTTATCTGCAATGTCGGGGGTGACAAATACTTTGGTGAAAATTTCAAATTTGTTATCTCAAAAAAATAGAGTAGATGCACAGTTGGAAATGAATAATTTACATCAAAAATATCAAGATGTAATTCTGAAGTTATTTAAATCTAAATTAAGTTTTGATAAGGCAAGTTTAGTGATTGAATGCCATTATGATGAGCTATTATCTATATTAGAAATAAAATTTTCAGAAAAAGTTGAAAAGCTAATTTTGGCACAAGGCGAATTGGTTTCGACTAGTTTATTTCAATTATATATGGAAGAAATCGGGGAGTCATCAAGTTTGATTTCAGCTTTAGATTTTATGATAATTGACAATAATCACGAACCAGATAGTAATAAAATTAAAGAAGAGTTATCTAAAATTATTTTAAAACATTCTGATACTAAGGTATTAATCACACAAGGATTTATTTGTAGAAACACGAATAAAGAGATTGATAATTTAAAAAGAGGAGGAAGTGATTATACTGCTTCTATTATTGGTGCAGCTATTGGTGCAAGTCAGATTCAAATTTGGACAGATATTAGCGGAATGCACAATAACGATCCTAGATTTGTAGATCAAACATTTTCTATAGGTGAGATTTCATTTGATGAAGCGGCAGAGTTGGCATATTTTGGTGCTAAAATTTTGCATCCACAAAGTATAATTCCTGCTAAAGAAAAAAACATTCCAGTTTTATTAAAAAATACTTTTGATCCAGATGCGAGAGGGACTTTAATTCATAATAATGCTAAGGTTGAGAAAATTAGAGCCATTGCTGCCAAAGATAATATTACAGCAATTAAAATTAAGTCATATAGAATGTTAATGGCTTATGGTTTTTTGAAAAAAGTTTTTGAAATCTTCGAGCAAAATCAAATCTCTATTGATATGATTACTACTTCTGAAGTTGCTGTATCATTAACTATTGATGATACGTCAAAATTAGATAATATTATTCAAGAACTAGAAGGGCTTGGAAGTATTGAAGTAGATAATGATTTGAGTATTATTTGTATTGCAGGTAATCTTTCACAAAATAAAAAAGGAGTAACAGCTTTAATTTTTAACTGTTTAGTAGATATTCCAATTCGTATGATATCGTATGGAGGTAGCAATTATAATCTATCATTTTTAGTAAAAACTACCGATAAAGTTACTGTTTTAAACTTATTGAATAAAGGACTTTTTATTAAGGTGGGTTCTAAAAATTAATTTCTTTAAAAAAACAAAGAGAATAAATGAGTTTTGTGCTAATTTAATTAATAATGGTGCGTGTATAATTTCGTTGCATGGGTTAGAAAAGACTTCTTAAGAAGGAAACGAACTTTGAATTTACACCAATTTAATTTCAAAACGCCCGATAAA
>JAKITG010000209.1 GCA_021648195.1 Flavobacteriaceae bacterium
AATATTGATTATCAGTATAATATACTAAAAATAAATATAAAAAACAACAAATAGCGGCTCCGAACACCAACAATTTATACGGATAAATTGGAGAAAATCAAAATGGTTTTAGATGCGTTTGCCCTGCCTCTATTGTGTGTTCTAAAAAAGGTTTAGGACTAAAAATTCCCGAAGCATTTACTAAATAGTCTATCTTTTCAATGTCACGAATTGTTTTTAAAAATTCATTAACGTCAGTCGGGTTAGAAATATCAACTTGGTGTTTTACAAGGTTTGGGTGATTTTCAATCTTGTTAAGGTTTCTACCAACAATATGTACTGTAACATTTTCTTTTAAAAGGTCTTGTACTGTTGCTTTTCCGATTCCACTTGTGCCTCCAATAATTAAGGCTGTTTTTTTTGTTACTTGTGTCATTTTTTTTTGTTTCAATAGTTAATAATAGACAGACCAGTTAGTCTGTTTTTCGTTAAATTTTTTTATGTAAATATTTTTTCAATAATTTCTTTAGCAGTTTTAATTGGCCATTTATTTTGATGAAGATGACTTTCTGAAATGGCACTTTCGTAAATTAGATAAACTTGTTTTGATAAAGTAGCAACTTCTTTTTTTGTTTTATTTGGGAAATTGATTTCTAATAATCTAACTATTAATTTTAAAAATTCAGTCTTTCCTTTTTGGATTTCGTTCCTTATTTTTATATTTTGATTTGGTATTTCAGATATAGTATTTAGACACCAACATCCATTAAAATTTTCACTAAGAAAGAATTTTTCCAAGAAATCAAACAGTGCTAATATTTGTTCGCTACCTTTAGATTTTGATAAAGCAAAGTCCTCAATGTTTTTAAGAAAAGGTGTGTTTAAGTAATCTAAATATGCAACACATATATCTTCCTTCGATTTAAAATGGTTATATAATGTTGCTTTTGCAATTCCAGATTCACTTATAATTTCATTTATACCTGTCAAATTGTACCCTTTTTGATAAAAAAGATTTGAAGCAGTCTTAATTATGGTTTCTCTTACAAGTGAATGTTTCATAGTGCAAATATATACAAAATATTTAAAAAACAGACAGACTGGTCTTTTTTTATTCAATTTTCCTTTGATGGATAAATAAATGAATTTAGTGAGTTCTCTATTTCATGGAAAATTGCACCTAACGTAAGGATATAGTTAATAAAGTCTAGAATAATTTCAAAAAACAATTCTATTATCAAAGAAATACAACCTATAAAACTAGCTTAACGTATATAAGTTATACAATTAGGTTTTATGCTAAGGTTGAAAAATAGTTACCGCCTAACGTATTTTTGATGTATGATAACTTTAGAAATTGAGGGTCGGTTTTTAGTTTCGTTTATAGGTTTGTGTATAAGGTATTGGAAGATTAAAATCACTTCATTTTCAGTTAGTCATTACAGATTTGTAAATTTCATTTCTCTTTGCTTTTTCTCTTACCTATCTTATCTATTCTCTAAAAGGAGAAGCAAGGAAAACAATCATTGTAAGAATCAGGTTAAAGGGGTATTTTACTGAAATTTTTATTGTTTCTGTACACTGTTGAGAGCTGAATTTCTCTTATTAATGATAAAATATGCAACAATAACATTAGGAACCCAACATAACCAAGTTACTATACGGTAAGCATCAATAAAGTCTCCTATTGACACTATTAATATAGGTAACCAAATTCTTAAAGTTACAGCAGCAAAACAAGCAGAATAACTATAAATCATTAATTTTTTGTGTAATTCAATGTTGCTTTTCCTTACAGCATTAAAACCCAAAATAGTTGTGGTTAACCAAATAATATCTAAAGAAATAAAGCCAAGAATACTTATAATTCCTCCTGTGGCGTAAAACCCAATGTAAAGCCCGCAAATTCCACTTATCAGCACAGAAAGTAAATAGATTTTTCCTATTTTTCTATGTAATTCAATATTATTTTTTCTTAATTTTTCACTAAACTGTAGCCACCCAATAATAAGAGCGATCCCTCCAAAAATAACATGACCATAAAAGTTAATATTCCATAAAGTGTCGCTTAAAAGTTCAAATGATTTTGATGCTAATAACCCAAATCGTCTATCAATCAAAAAGTAGGTTATTGGGTATAATCCAACAATTACAGATAAAACTCCAAACAGAATCCAAAAGATTTTTTTCATTTATGTATTAAAGTATAATTGAAGTTTTTTAGTTTCGTTTATCGATTTGTATATCAGAAGTAATGAAGTAAAACACAAATCTTTATGTCTTACTCATGTATACCCAAACCACACAGCTTTTTGGTTTTTTGACTCGTTCCCTGCCCGTCCGGCAGGCGGGTTTCTTCCTTGCCAATGCGCCAGCTGGCTCGTTCACTAAAAATACCCGCTGGGTATTTTCTTAACGTTCCGCCCTGTTAAAAAATAAAA
>JAKITG010000038.1 GCA_021648195.1 Flavobacteriaceae bacterium
CCATGTAGGCCGTAAATTTTTCGCTATCGCTTAGCCTAGCAGCATACTCACTAGCCTCTAAAGAGTTTTTACCATAGGTTAATGCTAAAAACTTAAAGGCACCTTTACGCCCAATAAACGAAGCTAAATTCTCGTTAAACGTCATACTATCTGGCACAAATACAGTACCGTGCGTTAGTTCGTGGATGAGGGTATTGCTCATACTGCCCACAGAGCCTTCTAGCATATTAGATAGTACAGGATCTTTAAACCAGCCCAAAGTTGACCAGCCACTTACGGGCGACATTTCCACATCAAACCCTTCTTCTTTTAATTGATTAGCCAATTTTTTTCTTTTTTGGTACAATGATTTAAGGTGTAAATCAAAGGTAAAGTCATTTTTTGTTCTTTGATATCTATACCCGTTGGTTTGCCAATTTTGGCATCACTATAATCAAATAAATCATCTTTAATTTGAAATGCAATTCCGATAAGTTCACCAAATTTTCGCATTTTTTCAACTTCTTCTGAACTAGAATCGACAGAACTAGCACCAATAGCACAACAAGATGCAATGAGTGTAGCTGTTTTTTGACGAATAATCTCAAAATATACATCTTCGGTAATATCTAATTGTCTAGCTTTTTCAATTTGTAACAATTCACCTTCACTCATTTCTCGTACAGCAACTGAGATATGTTTTAAGATATCAAAATCATCATTATCAATAGAAAGTAATAAGCCTTTTGAGAGTAAAAAATCACCTACCAAAACGGCAATTTTATTTTTCCAAAGCGCATTTAAAGAGAAAAATCCACGACGGCGGTTACTATCATCTACTATGTCATCATGTACCAATGTTGCCGTATGAATCAATTCGATAGTTGCAGCGCCACGATAAGTTTTTTCTTTAAAATCACCATTTGAAACCATTTTTGCTACCAAAAAGACAAACATGGGTCGCATTTGTTTGCCTTTTCTTTTTACAATATAATGTGTAATTCGGTTCAATAAAGACACTTTAGAAACCATAGACGCTTTGAATTTTATTTCAAAAAATTCCATTTCATTTTGAATGGGTTGCTTTATTTTTTCTATAGTTTTCATGTGTCTAAATTTTAATTTTTATACATGCTACCTGCCACGCCGGTGGCGGGTTAGTCACCTAATCAAGTTGGGCGCAGGCTATTTTCTTAGGTGAGAAAATTTTTAGCATGCTCGTTTCATAAAGAGTTTAAAAATATAAAAACTAATTTAAAATTTTAAAACAATAGTTTATTAAAAATTATTGAACTATACGCTATTTTATTAGATTAATTATGATTTTTTTGTTCCTTTTTCGCCCAAGAATCTCTTAATGGAACCGTTCTGTTAAATACTAAATTTTCACTAGTTGAATCGGTATCTACATTAAAATAGCCGATACGTTGAAATTGCATTGTGTCTCCAATTTTAGAGCTTTTTAAACTAGGCTCAATAAATGCTTTTTTAATAATTTTTAATGAATCAGGATTGATAAACTCTTTAAAATCTTTGTCTTTATGAGAATCGGGAGCTTCATCGGTAAACAAGCGGTCGTATAATCTAACTTCTGCTTGAATGGCATGTTTTATAGATACCCAATGAATAGTTCCCTTTACTTTTCGTTTACTTGCTTCGCTACCGCTACCACTTTTTGAATCTTCATCATAAGTACAATGAATTTCGGTAATTTCTCCGTTATTATCTTTTACAACAGAATTTGCTTTAATGATATATGCGTTCTTTAAACGAACTTCTTTATCTAACTTTAAACGAAAGAATTTTTTATTGGCTTGTTCTCTAAAATCTTCCTTTTCAATATAGATTTCTCTTGAAAAAGAAACTTCTCTTGAACCTGCATTTTCATCTTCAGGATTATTTTCGGCAATTAAAATTTCTTCTTTTCTTTCGGGATAATTTGTAATAATCACTTTTACAGGGTTTAAAACTGCCATGACTCTCGGTGCAGTTTTATTGAGTTCATTTTTTATATGAAATTCTAAAAGTGCGATATCAACTACATTATCACGCTTAGAGATTCCAGCAGTTTCACTAAAATTACGAATAGATTTTGCTGTATACCCTCTTCGGCGTAAGCCAGAAATTGTAGGCATTCTAGGATCATCCCAACCTGAAACCATATTTTCTTCTACCAATTGTAATAATTTACGCTTACTCATTACGGTATAGCTCAAATTACGACGAGCAAATTCACGTTGTTTGGGGCGTAAATTTTTCGGGTCATAAATCTGATCTAAAAACCAATCATACAACTCACGATGGTGTTTAAACTCTAAAGTACATATTGAATGAGAAATTTGCTCAATATAATCTGATTCGCCATGAGCCCAATCGTACATCGGATAAATATTCCAGTCATTACCCGTGCGATGATGTGATTCTTTTAAAACACGATAAATAATGGGGTCACGCATCAACATATTGGTTGATTTCATATCAATTTTAGCACGTAAAACATGAGAGCCTTCTTCAAAATCACCATTTTTCATTTTCTCAAAAAGTGCTAAATTTTCTTCAATGGTTTGATTTCTAAACGGACTGTTACTTCCACTTTCGGTTGGGGTACCTTTTTGTTCGGCTATTTGTGCTGAACTTTGGTTATCAACATAAGCTTTTTCTTTATTGATTAGCAGAATAGCCCAATCATATAATTGTTGAAAATAATCGGAAGAATATAATTCTTTATCCCATTTAAAACCCAACCATTGAATATCTTTTTTAATGGCATCAACATATTCTTGTTCTTCTTTTGCGGGGTTTGTATCGTCAAAGCGTAAATTAACGGGAGCGTTATATGTTTCTCCTAATCCAAAATTCAAGCAAATAGAAGCTGCGTGACCAATATGTAAATAGCCGTTAGGCTCTGGTGGAAAACGAAAACGTAATTTATTTTTAGCCAAACCAGTAGCTAGATCTTCTTCAATGATTTGCTCTAAAAAGTTAAGTGATTTTTTTTCTTCAGACATTGATTGTGTATTCAAATGAAATGCAAAAATACGGAAAATGTATTAGTATATAGCTACATAGCTAATCCTTGTTTAGTAAAACAAAAAGGACTATGTCTTAAACCTTTTTGATCTGATTTGGAGGTCACAAACGGTGATCTCCAGTTTTGAAACTCATCTTTTGTCATTTCAAACTACAGTTTGTTTTTTCAGACCTAGCAGGTTTTTAAAACCTGCTAGGTCTCATTCGGGTATGATTAGTTTTTTACTCATTTTATTAATAAGCTTCCTCAGCCTACGGGTACGAGGTACCGTGTCTTGACGACAGGCAGGTTAAACCCTTTTTGGCTATCGCCCTGCGATTAAATTCCCAATATCATTTTTGCAATCATAAAGTAAATTAGAATTCCGAAAATATCATTACTTGTTGTAATAAACGGACCGGTAGCAATTGCTGGGTCTATTCCTTTTTTATCTAAAAACAATGGAATGAATGTGCCAATTATTCCTGCAACAACAATAACTATAACTAATGAAATAGAAATGGCTAATGCAATTAAGAAGTCACCTTTCCAAATCCAAATAAAGACTAATAAAAATAAAGCCAATATAAATCCATTTAACGTGGCTAAAAGCATTTCTTTAATTAACCGACTATTGATACTTCCTTTTACATCGTCGTTTGCCAAACCTTGAACAATAATTGCGCTTGATTGTACACCAATATTTCCTGCCATAGCAGCAATTAATGGAGTAAAATAAAATAAAATTGTATGAGATTTTAATATATCATCAAAGCCTCCCATTATTCCTGCAGCACCAATACCTCCAATGAGCCCTAAAAATAACCAAGGTAAGCGAGCTTTTGTTAATTCTATAATACTATCATCTGCTTCAACATCTTGAACAATACCTGCTGCCAATTGGTAATCTTTTTCGGCTTCTTCTTTAATTACATCAACAATATCATCAATGGTAATTCTACCTAATAAAATTTGATTGTTATCAATTACAGGAATAGCTTCTAAATCGTATTTTTGCATAATTCGAGCTACATCTTCTACATTGTCATTTACATTTACCGAATCAACTTTTGGTATATAAATATCTAAAATATGTGCTTTGTTAGAAACAATTAATAAATCTTTTAGTGATAATCGTCCTTTTAAAACATCATTATTGTCAACAACATAAATAGAATGTACCCGAGTAACATTGCTCGCCTGAATTCTCATTTCTTTTAGGCATTTAGGAATTTTCCAATTCTCATTGACTTTTATCAATTCCTTTGCCATTAAACTACCTGCAGAATCTTCGGCATAAGTTAATAATTCTTGAATGTCGGCTTTGTGTTCTTCATCTTCGATTTGAGAAATTACTTTTTCTTGACGTTCTTCAGGAAGTTCGGCTATAATATCGGCGGCATCATCTGTATCTAGCTCTTCAATTTCTTCGGCAATTTCTTTGATAGATAAGTTTTCAAGAATCTTTTCACGAATATCTTCATCAAGATCCATCAAAACTTCTGATGTCTTTTCGCTATCTAAAAGTTTGATGATATAAATAGATTCATCAAATTTTAACTCATCTAAAAGTTCAGCAATATCAGCATGATGCTCTTCTTCAAATAGAGAAATAATAGATTCTTCATCCTTGTTTTGGATAAATAATTTTATTTGTTGAAGAAGCTTTTTTGTTAATTTAAGTGACATCGTTTGCTATCTTTTGCGTCAAAGTAATAAACTCCTGAACTGATAATTGTTCAGGACGCTTCGCAAATATAACATCTTCTCTTAATTTATCTGATAATTGAAGTGATTTTAAACTATTTCGTAATGTTTTTCTTCGTTGATTAAAAGCGGTTTTTACAACTTTAAAGAAAAAAGACTCATCAACTGGGAGTGAATAATCTTTTTTTCGAGTAAGTCTAATTACTCCAGAATCTACTCTTGGTGGTGGATTAAAAACAGTGGGTGGAACAGTAAATAAATACTCGGCATCATAAAATGCTTGGGTTAAAACTGATATAATTCCGTAGGTTTTGTTTCCTTCTTTTTCAGTAATTCTTTTGGCTACTTCTTTTTGAAACATGCCGCAAAGTTCAGGAATTTGAGCTTTGTTTTCAATGGTTTTAAATACGATTTGTGAGGATATATTATATGGAAAATTTCCAATTATTGCGAATTGTTTACTTTCATAAATTTTGGAAATATCAATTTTTAAAAAATTATCATTTATAATTCTACTAGATAAATTTAAATAATGAACTTGTAAATATTCAACGGATTCTCTATCGATTTCAATAACCGAAGTTGTGTATTTTTTTTTCAATAAATACTTGGTTAGTACACCCATTCCTGGACCGATTTCTAAAACATTGTCATAATTATTTCCCGTAAGGGAATCTGCAATTTTTTCGGCAATAATTTCATCGTTTAAAAAATGTTGTCCGAGATGTTTTTTGGCTTTAACCGTCATGGTAATTATTGTTTAAACTCATCTACTATTTTCATTACTGTTGAGAAAGAACCATGCTTATCTCCAAATAATTTGAAACCTTCATTTTGTAATTCTTGTTCTTTTTCAAGTAAATATTTTTCTAATTTCTCTTTAGATTCAATGGTGTATTGTACAGAATAGGTGAACCCACCCATTTCCTCTCTAACCAATACTTGAGTCATTAGTGCTTTGCTAAATTTACCCGCAGCAAGTACATTTAAAATATGGGTTTCTTCCATCCATTTAAACCAAGCATCATGAATAGATTCATCAACATTGGTTGTTATATTATAGATATACATGTTTAATACCAATTTAATATCATAATGTTGTAAAAATTAATTCAATTCAATTATACGACATTATAAAATTAAATTGATATAATTTCTTTTTATCAGCAACCTCGAAAGGATTTCAAACTCTTTCGGGGGTTAATTAAAAATTCAAAGTTACAGGATTTTAGTTTTAATCCTGAACTAATTTACAATTTCTCCTCGTAGTTCTCTATATTTTTTTCGTGCTTTTACTAAATAAATACTAGAAGGGAATTCAAAAATTATTTTTTGATACATTACTTTGGCTTTTTCTGAATTGTTTAATTGCTTACGATATAACTCTGCCAAATAATAAGATGCATCATCTATTAAAATACCATCCTGATTGATTTCAATGATTTTTAAATAATTGTTTTTAGCTTGAGTATAATTTTTTGTTTTGGTAAATAATTCAGCTTGTTTAAATAGAGCCTCATCTTCAATAGGCTGTCCTTTAAATTTAATTAATAGGGTTGTTAAAGTATCAATAGCTAGTTTGTTTTTATTTTGAAAAGCTAATAAATCTGCTGTAGCATATCCTTTTAAAGCATCGTGAATACTATCGTTTTCTATATTATTGGTAATGAGTAGATTTAAATTTAGTGCATCATTTGCAATGAGTTGTGAAGTTGATGATTTTAATACTTTTAGCTGTATTTGTGCCCATTTAAAATCTCCTTTAAAATAAGAAGTTTGTGCTACTTTAAACCGAGCAGTTTGTGCTAAAATGCTATTTTTTAGCTCGGTTTGAACTTGTGAATATAGAAGTAAGGCTTGGTTGAATTGATTGGTGTAAACCAAAACATCTGCTAGCTTTATTTGAATAGACCCTTCTTGAAATTTAGAATTACTTACTACTAATGCTCTGTTTAAAATTTTGATTGCTTTTTCGGGCTGATTGTAAGTGAAACTTAAAAAATTGGCATAAGCAATTTGTAAATTTATGGTTTCATTATCTTTGCCATATTGTTCAAATAAATTTTGATACTTTTTGTCAATTTCTTCAAACTCATTTGTTGTTGTCGCTAATTGATTATCTATTTGTAACAGATAAATTTGTGCATATAAAGTGATTTCTGAATCTTGAGTGTTTCGTAGAACAAAATTAAATACATTTTGAGCTGTTTCAAGCTCATTGTTTTCAAATGAAATCAAACCAACCTCTATAATTCGATCTAAATTTTTAAGCTTGCGCTGAAATAAAGATTTCTCTTGTGTAAAAGCTTTGTTGTATTCTTTTTGCTGCATAAATAACCAACTTAATAAAATATTCCAAGAATTATTTGGATTGCTTTGCGCTCTTTTTAAAAGTAAATTTTTAAATAAAATATTTGTTTTATTTTTACTATCATCGGTAATAAATATTGCAATATGCCTTTGTATAGAGGAATAATATTTTTGATCCTTTTCAATTAGATTTAAATAGGAATTGAACATTTTTTTTAAATCTCCCTTTTCACCATAAATTTGCGCTTCACTAATTTCGGTATTCAATTCAGGATTAATAGTTTTTGCTATTTTATATGTTTTTAATGCATAATCTAATAAGTAATTTTGTTTGAAAGCTTGACCAATAGAGAATCCATAATTGGGATAAGTTTTGATAAGATTTAAAGTTTCTTCATAATATTGTTTTGCCTTTTCTATTTGATCTTGTAGTTGATAATTATAACCAATCTCAATGTTTAAATATACTTGATTGGGAAATTTTTCAATTTGTTTTCGCACCAATTTATCCGCATCAGCGTATTTTTCAATTTGTTGATAGCTGATTAATAGGTTTTTAAAATAATCACGGTGTATTGGATTTTTTTCATGTAAAGGCTTATACAGCATGATGGCTTCTTTATAATCTCCTTTTTTAAAAAAGGAAAGAGCCAATTTAGGTTTTTGAGCCACCAATAATTGTGTAACTAAAAAAATAAATAATAATATTTTTTTTTGCATGATGTAAATTAAACAAAAAATTATGAGACTAACAACTTGATTATTCTCTGATTAATAAAAGTATTATTGATGGTATAGCACTGAAAATCAATAAAATGTTAAAATGTTAAAATTTTTATAAAATAATAATGAAAATGTAACGTTTTTTAAAAAGTACTGTCTTAAAATAGTATATAACAATAACTTAAAATTTATCTCATGAACGAATTAACAAAATTTTACGAAGTAGCAAAGTCAAGTGCAAAAGAGCATATGAAAGAAGGAAAAATTAATTTATACTTGAATGATTTGATTATTATGAATCATTATAAGAGACAAATTGAAGCTGCTTAATTTGATGTTATTGATTAATCAATAATATCAAATCCAGTATATTTTACCAAAACGTCGGGTATTTTAATACCGTTTTTCGTTTGAAAATTTTCTAATAAAGTTGCCAAAACTCTAGGAAGTGCTAAAGAACTTCCGTTTAAGGTATGTGCTAATTCACTTTTTCCATCTTTGTTTTTAAATCTTAATTTTAAGCGATTGGCTTGAAAAGATTCAAAATTAGAAATAGAACTAATTTCTAACCATCTGTTTTGGGCAGTTGAAAAAACCTCAAAGTCATAGGTTAAAGCTGATGTAAACCCTAAATCACCTCCGCATAAGCGCAAAATTCTATAAGGCAAACCTAATTCAACTATAATTTTTTTTACATGATTAACCATTCCGTTAAGAGAATTGTAAGATTTATCGGGATGCTCAATTCTCACAATTTCTACTTTGTCAAATTGATGTAATCTATTTAAGCCTCTAACATGTGCGCCGTAAGAACCCGCCTCACGACGAAAACATGGAGTGTAAGCTGTATGAAGAATAGGAAAATCACTTTCTTTTAATAATACATTTCTATATAAATTGGTAACAGGAACTTCTGCTGTTGGAATCAAATATAAATTATCAATTCCTATATGATACATTTGCCCTTCCTTATCGGGGAGTTGACCTGTACCTATTCCAGAGGCTTCATTAATTAAATGTGGTACTTGAACTTCTTGATAGCCCGCATCACTATTTTTATCTAAAAAATAAGCAATTAATGCACGTTGTAATTTTGCTCCTTTGCCTTTGTAAACAGGGAACCCTGCTCCTGTAATTTTATTACCCAATTCAAAATCGATAATATCATATTTTTTGGCTAATTCCCAATGAGGTAAAGCACCATTGTGTAATTTTGGAATAGTACCTCCTTCAAAAATAGTTTCATTATCTTCTTCACTATTTCCTGCAGGAACTAATTCGTTAGGAATATTTGGAATTTGATATAACAAATCGGTTACTTCGTTTTCAAAAACAGATAACTCTTCTGTCAATGTTTTTGTAAGTTCTTTTAATTGACTTGTTTTTTCTTTGATTAAATTTGCCTTCTGAACCTCTCCCGCTTGAAATAACTTGCCAATTTCTTTTGATAATTTATTGCTTTCAGATAATGCATCATCCAATTGGGTTTGTGTAGTTCTTCGAGAAGTATCTTTTTCAATAACTTGGTTGATTATATTTTCTGCATCTGTAAAATTACGAACGGCTAATTGCTCGATAATTTTTATTTTATTTTCTCTAATTGTTGCTACTTGTAACATAAGTTTGTTTTATCGGAGGGCAAAGATAGATAGTTATTTTTTAAATTTTTATTTTTTATAAGGTAATAACCATTCATTATGTTTGAATCGGTTCCATTTTACTGAAGCCAAATCTATAGTGTCATTAACTAAGGGTTGATAAGAATGTCCATTTATTCCAACATTACCTTTTGCATATACAGCGATATTTTGTCCGTTTTTAGCATATTCTTTTTTAAGCCGTTGTGCAAATTGCCAGATCATATCAGGTTTTGTACTCATTACTCCAATCTGTTTTTGAGTAAGATAATTGCTTAGGTTTATACTTTCTTTTTTATTGGATGCTTTATTAATTACTGTAAAATTTTGATAACCACTTTTTGAACGAAGCATCATTCGCCAACTTAAACGATGCCCTTCCTCTGTCCATAGCACATTTTCTTTTATCGTCCAATGGCGTAGAGGCAATAGTATTTGTATTGTAAAATAAATTACGATAAGTAGGTAATAATAGTTTTTTTGCTTTGGAAATATAATTTCATTTTTTTCATAAAAAGGTTTCTTTTTCAAAAACATTTTATGAATAATTTTAGAATCAAAAAAGAAAACAGCAAAGGATAAACTTAAAAACGGAAAAATACCTACTTGAAAAATAATGGCATTAAATAGATGGAAAAATAGAGAAAGAGAAAATCCAAAAAGTCTAGTTTTTTTGAATAATAATAAGGGTATAATTAAAATGTCGAAAAAGAGACCACTGTAACTTAAAAAATAATGAAACCATTCTTTAGTAAATAAATTGCCAACAATTGGGTACTCAACTTTAGATGATAAAAATATTTTTACGGGTATGGTTTGTAACCAGTCGGGATATATTTTAGCAATGCCACCATAAAAATAAACAATCCCAATTTGAAGCATAAGCAGTAAAGATGTCCAAAATGGAACGGAAATTGATTTTAATTCAGGTTTTCTTTTAACATCAAAAGAAAGGTAATTGTTTGCTGGTTGAAAAATCATCAAAAAACTCAATAAAGCAGTTAAATAATAATGATTATTATAAGATGATTTTTGCATTAAGTAAGTAGATGTCCACATTAAAAAGAAAGCTATAATAGCTAACCTGTAACGGTAACCCACCATTACACAAAATCCGAAAAAACCCATTATTATATAGTAAAAATACATACCATTTCCAGATAGAGGTTGTAGAAATTCGAAACCTATAAAATTGAAAGTAAATTTTGGATCTACCATTGTTTTAGTAACCCATCCTGTAAAAATTGCACCAACAGATTCTAAAAAAAGTAATAATCCAAAAATAATTCTGAATACAATTAAAGGGGAATTGTCAATATGTCTAAAAATAAATTTTCCCATTAGAGATTAGTTTTCTAGCCTGTTCTTCATCTTTTTGAATTTGTTGAATTAAAGATTCTAAGGAGTCAAATTTTTGTTCATTTCGCAAACGTTTCAATACTTCTATTTGTATTTTATTACCGTATAAATCTGCACTAAAATCTAAAAGATGAATTTCAATGGTTTGATGTTTTCCGTCAATAGTTGGTCGATAACCAATATTCATTATTCCATAAACAACGGTATTATTTATCAATGTTTTTATAATATAAACTCCAGTTTTAGGAATGAGTTTGTAATTTTCTTTGATAAGTAAATTTATTGTTGGGTAATTTAATTTTCTACCTAAACCTTTGCCTTTTACAATTTTACCACTTAGTAAATAATGATAACCCAAATAAGTGTTTGCCTTTTCAATTTTACCATTTTCAATAGCTTTTCTAATTTTTGTAGAACTCACAGAAACATTTTCAATTTCTTGTGCCGAAATTTTTTCTACATTAAAACCATATAATTTGCCATATTCTTGTAGTTGTTCAAAATTTCCCTCTCTATTTTTTCCAAATTGATGATCGTGTCCAATAACTAATTTAGCGATATTTAATTTTTTAACTAAAATGTCTCGAACAAATTTTAAAGCGGTTAATCGAGAAAATTCTTTGGTAAAAGGCTCAATAACTAAATAATTTAATCCAAATTTATTTAAAAGTTGAATTTTTTCATCAATGGTGTTTAACATTTTAAAATCGTTGCCAAAATTTAAAATTTTTCGGGGGTGAGGAAAAAAAGTTAAAATAACGGATTTGTTTTTACCTTCTGATTTAAGCTCATTGAGTCGTTCAATAATTTTTTGGTGACCAATATGTACACCATCAAATGTTCCGATAGTTAATATGGAAGAATGATTTTTTTCTTTAAAATTTTTGATAGAATGGTAAACTTTCACTGTTATTGCATCATTTTAGTTATTAGCATTAAAATATTAGCCTATTTAATACTTAATATTCTCATTAATTTTAGTCACAATTTGTGGAACTTTATTGACTTTAAATTTTAGTTTCATATTTAATATTTCGTTATTGTTCAATAAAAATAATTCACCTTGAGTGACCTTATAATATCCCATAGATCCTCTGCAAAAACAAATTCGACCAAATAAAAGTTTTACTTTTTGTAACTCTTTGTCTTTTAATATTAAATTTTCTTCATTTTTGTCTATTTCTAAATAAATAAACTCAGAGTAATTGTCATCGGCAATGTTTTTATTTTCTTTTTTCTTAAAATGGTACTTAATAACCACTTTATCACCAGGTACTATTTCGGGATACAACTCTCCAAAATCATCTTTTTTTATTTCTAAATTAGAATCTTTCAATACCTTAAAAATACAATCCCCACCTTCAGGACAGCTAATTTCTTGCAAAAAATTATTTTCATTATTTGAAGCCGATTTTTGTGAGTTACAACCTAATAAAAAAGAGAATATCAAGATTAAATAAATAAATTTTATTTTATACATTTTAGTGATGGTAATTCATTAAGATTAATTTTCTTATTTTTGTTATATACTATGAATAAAAATTACATAAAACTCTTTTCTATTTTTCTATTCTTGTTTGCAAATCAAATTTTTGCACAACAAAAAAAGTTGTGGATAAAAATTGATGAGGTAAAAATAAGTAATACTCAGCTTGAAAGAAAAGTTAATATTAAAAAATATCAAACTTTTCAATTAGAAATTTCTGATTTTAGAAATAAACTACAAAATACACCTACCAAAAATAGTGTTTTAAAAAATTCTAAATTTAAAATACAATTCCCAAATGAATATGGAAAAATGATTTCTTTTTGGGTAAAAGAAGCTCCAGTTATGCATCCTGATTTAGCAAAGAAATTTTCAAATAATAAATCATATATAGGAATAGGAGTAGAAGATAATACCCTTAAAATAAGATTTAGTGTTAATGAACTGGGTTTGCATGCAATGATTATTACTAAAGATAGAAAGGTACAATATATCAACCCCGTTACAAAAGATAAAAGAAAATATAAAATATTTGCTCGTGAAAATTTAAGTATGGAAAGTGTAGATTTTCAATGTTTTTCAAAGAATTTTGAATCTCTTAAGAAATCTCCTTTAGGAATGATTAATCGCCCCAATGATTTAAAGCTAAGAACTTATAGACTGGCGTTGGCAGCAACAGCAGAATATTCTCAATTTCATATTGATGCAGCAGGAGTTGCCTCTGGAACTAATGCACAAAAAAAATCTATTGTAATGGCAACCATGACTACTGCTGTAACAAGAATGAATTCTATTCTTGAAAATGACTTATCCATAACTATGGAAATTGTTGCAAATAATGAGAATTTAATTTTTTTAGATAACAATACAAGTCCTTATACAAATAATAATGGATCTGCAATGCTAAACCAAAATCAAACAACTTGCGATAATGTTATAGGAGTATCTAATTATGATATTGGTCATGTACTCTCTACAGATGGTAAAGTAAGTAGAGCTTCATTATCATCAGTTTGTATATCAAATAGAAAAGCTAGAGGAGTAACAGGATCAGATAATCCAACTGGAGATAGCTTTTATTTTGATTTTATTATCCATGAAATTGGGCATCAATTAGGAGCAAATCATACTTTTAACGGAAATGCTGCAAATTGTGCAGGAGCCAATAGAAATTATGCTACGGCTGTTGAACCAGGTAGTGGATCAACTTTAATGGCTTATGCTAGTTTATGTTCGCCTCAAAATGTTCAACAACATAGCGACCTGTATTTTCATACCATTAGTATTGATGAAATTTGGGAAAATATAATTTCTGGAACAAATAATTGTGGCACAACAACAAACCTTGTTACAAATTTAAATGTTCCAACTGCCAATGCTGGAAACGATTTTACAATACCAAAATCTACACCTTATAAGTTAACAGGTCAAGCAAACGATGCCGATGGTGACCCAATAACCTTTTGTTGGGAGCAAATGAATAATGGACTCAATAATATTCCACCACGAGCAACAGATGTCATAGGAACATTATATAGATCTGTAAATCCATCTACAGAAAACACAAGATATTTGCCACGATTAAATACTGTATTAGACGGGAATTTATCATCAAAATGGGAAGTAACACCAAGTGTTGCTAGAGTGATGGATTTTAGATTAACAATAAGAGATAATAATGCTGAAGGTGGTCAAGTTGAGGCAGATGAAATGAAAGTAACCGTAACTGATGCCGCAGGACCGTTTAAAGTCACATCTCAAAACACAACAGATATCGTATGGAATGATGGAGCTTCAGAAACTATAACTTGGGATGTTGCTGGAACAGCAGGTAACGGAATTAATGTAAGCAATGTTAATATATTATTATCTATAGATGGAGGAAGAACCTTTCCAATAGCTTTGGTTTCAAATAAACCCAATAATGTTTCTCAAAATATTACAGTTCCAAATAACTCAGCTCCAAACTGTAAAATTATGATGAAAGCTATTGACAATATTTT
>JAKITG010000039.1 GCA_021648195.1 Flavobacteriaceae bacterium
TTTTTTAAATCTAGAATAATTTAAAAAATAATACGTTTGTAAAAAAAGGACTATATTTGTATTTTTACAGTTTTATAACAATAACCTCAACCCCAAATGAGAAGTAGATTTAATAAATATTTATTAAGTTTTTGCTTTGTGCTAATAAGTTCAACAATGTTTGGGCACAAGCCACCTCCTTTACCAACGGGACCACCCAATCCTGGTTTACCAATTGATGGCGGTATCTCTTTCTTGCTTATTTCAGGTATTGCATATGGAATATATGAATTAAAAAGAAAAAAATAATTATTTTTCTAATAATCTAGCCACGTATTTTCCTATTACATCAAACTCTAAATTAACCTCTGTACCATTTTTAAAGGTGTGGAAATTAGTAAATTCATATGTGTAAGGTATAATTGCAACAGAAAAACTATTTTTTTTAGAATTAACCACCGTTAAACTAACCCCATTAATGGTTATTGAGCCTTTTTCAATAGTAATATTACTAAAGGAGGTGTCATACTCAAAACTAAAAACCCAGCTACCATTTTCTTCAACAATATTTGTACAAATTGCAGTTTGATCAACATGACCTTGTACAATATGCCCATCTAGTCTAGCTCCAAGTACCATTGCTCTCTCTAAATTTATGAAATCTCCAATTTTTAAATGTTTAAAATTAGATTTATCAAGCGTTTCTTTAATTGCAGTTACCGTATATTCATTACCATTTATGCTTACAATGGTTAAGCAAACACCGTTGTGAGCAATACTTTGATCAATTTTTAATTCAGAAGTGAAATTACTTTCAATAGTGATATGAATATTTTCACCTTCATTAATAATATTTTTAACAACGCCTAATGTTTCTATTATACCAGTAAACATAATTTTTATTAATTTAATTGATTACTTTTGTGCAGTCAAAATTAAGCATAATATACCTGATTTATGAATAAATCTAAAAAAATAATAATAGGAATTTCCATAGGAGATATTAATGGTGTTGGGATAGAAATTATTCTGAAAACATTTTTAGATAAAAGAATGTTAGATTTTTGTACACCTATTGTATTTGGATCAACTAAATTAATTTCAGCCTATAAAAAGGGGATGGATTTAAACGTACCATTCAATGGTATAAAACAAATAAATAGAGCAATACATGGGAGATTGAATATCTTAAATATATGGGATGAAGATATTGAAATAAATTTAGGATTACCTACAAAAACCTCAGGGGATTATGCATTTAAATCATTAGAAGCAGCAACTAATTCATTGGTAAATAATGAAATAGATATTTTGGTAACTGCACCTATAAATAAAGATAATATTCAATCTGAAAATTTTAAATTCCCAGGGCACACAGAATATCTAGAATCAAAATTAAATGGAGAAAGTTTGATGATTTTGATGAAAAACAATTTGAGAATAGGGTTAATAACAGGGCATATTCCAGTCTCAAAAATAGCGGCAACAATTACACCTGATTTGATCAAGAAAAAAGTAGCTATTTTATATCAAACATTGGTTCAAGATTTTGCTATCTCAAAACCCAAAATAGCAATTTTAGGCTTGAATCCCCATTGCGGAGATAATGGTGTTATAGGTAGTGAAGATGACGAAATAATAAAACCAACAATCACAGAAATTCAAAATGAAAATAAGTTAGTCTATGGTCCTTATGCTGCAGATAGTTTTTTTGGATCTGAGAATTATAAAAATTTTGATGCAATTTTGGCTATGTATCACGATCAGGGATTAGCTCCATTCAAAACGTTATCATTTGGAAAAGGAGTTAATTTTACGGCAGGTTTAGATAAAATAAGGGTATCACCAGACCATGGAACTGCATACGACTTGGCGGGAAAAGGAACAGCTAATATTAATTCATTTAAAGAAGCTATTTTTAGTGGAATTCAGATATTTAGAACTCGAAATGAATATAAAAGTTTGACTAAAAACAGTTTAAAAGTAAGAAAACAAAAAGAAAAATAATAAATTTTTAAAATTTATTTATAATTTCATATCTTTGCACGCTCAAATTGAAGTTCTAAATGAAAGATTTAAAAGAGTTTGATATTTCTTTTATAGGTTTAAAGGAAGGAATACATCAGTTTGATTATATAATAGAAAAGAAGTTCTTTGATTTTTTTAATTATGAAGAGTTTTACAACTCAAATGTAAAGGTAGTATTATCCTTTTTAAAAAAACCTACAATCTATGAGCTACATTTTGATTTTAAAGGTTGGATTGAAGTAGCCTGCGATGTTACAAATGAGTTATTTAAGCAACCTATTGAAACATCAATAGATTTAGTTGTGAATTTTGGTGATGAGTTTAATGATGAAAATGAAGAATTGTTAATATTGCCTTACAATCAACATAAAATGAATGTAGCACAATATATTTATGAAGCAGTTATATTAGGATTACCTTTTAAAAAAATTCACCCTGGTGTAAACGATGGAACCTTGCATTCTGTAGTATTAGATAAATTGAAAGAATTAGAGATAAAAGAAGAAAAAGAAACTGAAAATAAAGAAATAGATCCTAGATGGGATAAATTAAAAGATATATTAATAGACAAAAATACAAGTAATGGCACATCCTAAAAGAAAAATATCAAAAACAAGAAGAGATAAAAGAAGAACTCACTATAAAGCAATTACACCTCAAATAGCTATTGATCCAACAACAGGTGAAGCACACCTATATCATAGAGCTCATTGGCACGAAGGAAAATTGTATTACAGAGGGCAAATTGTAATAGATTCAGAAGAAGTTCAAGCTTAATTTAATTAAGTGTTAAATATGTTAAAAACTCTCATTTTGAGGGTTTTTTTATTTTTTAGCTTAAAATTGACTAGAAAATGACGAAATTAAGTAAAAAATCAAAATAAATTTCATTACTTTGAGCGTCTTTTTTTCACTAAAAGAGAAACAAATTATGACAAAAATTACCGCTGCAATTACAGCCGTTGGAAAATATGTTCCTGAGGATATTTTAACAAATAAAATGTTAGAAAAATTAGTTGATACTAATGATGATTGGATTACTACAAGAACAGGGATAAAAGAACGAAGAATATTAAAAGGTGAAGGAAAAGGAACTTCATATATGGCTATTAGAGCAGCCGAAGATTTAATTAAAAAGAAAAACTTAGATCCAAAAGAAATAGATTTGGTAATTGTTTCAACAGCAACACCTGATATGCAAGCTGCTGCAACAGCAGTTTATACAGCAACCCAAATTGGAGCTACAAATGCTTTTGGATTCGATTTAGAAGCAGCTTGCTCAAGTTTTTTATATGGAATGTCGGTAGCTTCCAGTTACATAGAATCTGGGAGATATAAAAAAATACTGCTTATAGGTGCTGACAAATGTTCTTCTATGATTGATTATACAGATAGAGCTACTTGTATTATCTTTGGAGACGGTGCAGGCGCTGTATTATTTGAGGCAAATGAAGAAGGTTTAGGTTTACAAGATGAATATTTAAAAAGTGATGGAGTAGGAAGAGAATTTTTACAAGTTAAAACAGGAGGGTCTCTGTATCCTACAACAAAGGAAGCTATAGATAAAAGAGAAAATTTTGTTTTTCAGGACGGTAAAACGGTTTTTAAAAATGCAGTTTTTAATATGGCAGATGTTACGGTTAAAATATTAGAACGGAATAAGTTAACAAATAATGATGTTGCCTGGCTTGCGGCACACCAAGCGAACAAAAGAATTATTGAGGCTACAGCAAATAGAATTAATTTAGATGCCTCAAAAGTAATGATGAATATTCAAAAATATGGAAATACAACATCGGCAACTTTACCATTATTATTAGCAGATTATGAATCACAATTGAAAAAAGGAGATAAAATTATTTTTGTTGCTTTTGGTGGTGGTTTTTCATGGGGCGCAATTTATTTAAAATGGGCATATAATACCAAATAAAAAACACTTAAAAAAAATATCAACTATGGAACTAAAAGAAATTCAAAATCTGATTAAATTTGTAGCAAAATCAGGTGCTAGTGAAGTGAAATTAGAGATGAAAGATGTAAAGATCACAATTAAAACTGGTTCTGGAAAAACAGAAACTACAATAATTCAACAACCAGCAATAGCGACTCCTATTATGAGTTCGCAAAATATCATACCAGTACCTCTAGTTGAGGAAGAATCTAAAAGTACTACATCTACTGAAAGTGAAGACTCAAATTACATAACTATTAAATCTCCAATTATTGGTACTTTTTATAGAAAATCTTCACCAGACAAACCTGAGTTTGCAAAAGTTGGCGATACCATTTCTGTAGGAGATATTGTATGTATTATTGAAGCCATGAAATTATTTAATGAAGTTGAATCAGAAATTTCAGGTAAAATAGTTAAAATATTAGTTGACGATTCATCTCCAGTAGAATTTGATCAACCATTATTTCTAGTTGACCCATCATAATTTGAATTTTTAAAACCTGAATTATGTTTAAAAAAATATTAATTGCCAATAGAGGAGAAATAGCACTCCGCATTATTAGAACCTGTAGAGAAATGGGTATTAAATCTGTTGCTGTATACTCAACAGCTGATGCCGAAAGTTTACATGTTAGATTTGCTGATGAAGCTGTATGTATTGGTCCTCCATCTAGTAGTGAATCTTATCTTAAAATTTCAAATATAATAGCTGCAGCAGAAATTACAAATGCTGATGCCATACACCCTGGTTATGGATTTTTAGCTGAAAATGCTCGTTTTTCAAAAATTTGTGAAGAACATGGTATTAAATTTATTGGAGCTTCTCCAGAAATGATTAACTTAATGGGAGATAAAGCTTCGGCTATTGAAACCATGAAAAAAGCAAAAGTGCCTACAATTCCTGGTTCAGATGGGATTATCTCATCGCTTCCCGCAGCAGAAAAAATTGCAAAAAAAATTGGATATCCAATAATGCTTAAAGCAACTGCTGGTGGTGGAGGAAAAGGAATGAGAGCGGTTTGGACTCCAGATGATCTTGAAAATGCTTGGGATTCTGCCCGTCAAGAAGCAAAAGCATTTTTTGGAAACGATGCCATGTACATGGAAAAACTTATTGAAGAACCTCGTCATATTGAGATTCAAATTGTTGGAGATTCTAGAGGTAAAGCCTGTCATTTATCTGAAAGAGATTGTTCAATTCAAAGAAGACATCAAAAACTAACAGAAGAAACTCCCTCTCCATTTGTAACAAAATCTTTACGTGAAAAAATGGGAAAAGCAGCAGTAAAAGCTTCCGAATTTATTAACTACGAAGGAGCTGGAACTGTAGAGTTTCTAGTAGATAAAAATAAGAATTTCTACTTTATGGAAATGAATACTCGTATTCAAGTAGAGCATCCCATAACAGAACAAGTTATTTCTAATTTTGACTTGATACGTGAACAAATAAAAGTTGCAGCTGGAATCCCTATTTTAGGAATTGATTATTTTCCAAATATGCATTCTATTGAATGTAGAATTAATGCTGAAGACCCTTTTCATGATTTTAGACCTTCCCCAGGATTGATTACAACATTTCATGCTCCTGGAGGTCACGGTGTTAGATTAGATACTCATGTTTATGCAGGTTATAATATTCCTCCTAATTATGACTCTATGATAGCTAAATTAATCGTTACTGCCCAAACAAGAGAAGAAGCAATAAGCAAAATGAGAAGAGCATTAGATGAGTTTGTTATTGAAGGAGTAAAAACTACCATTCCTTTTCATCGTCAATTAATGGATCATCCCGATTATATTTCAGGAGATTTTACAACTAAATTTATGGAAGATTTTGAAATACAATCTTAATAAGTGTTTATACTTGTATAATTAAGACCGTTGCAATATTGAGCAAAATCAAGATTTAAAGCTTTTTTACTTCTAATTATTTCCTTATCTGAAAATTAACTGCAATATAAAAATTATTCACCCGCTTACTATATCCGTAATAAATATAGTAAGCGGGTGAATGACTAATTTTGTTTATTTTTTTACTTCGAATTACTTCCTTCTTTGTAAAAATAGCTTTTGCAATGGTCTTAAATTGTAATTAATAAATTAGGATATGTACTTTCATAGCCTATTATTCTTTATATTGTGCTTACAATTTAAAAGCATGAAAAAATCTAACTCTATTATTGATGGCATTGATAAAATTATATTAAATCATTTAATGGCTGATGCGCGAACTCCAATTTTAAGTATTGCAAGAGAAATAGGGGTTTCTGGTGCAGCCATCCATCAACGACTACGAAAACTTGAAGCATCTGGATTAATTGCGGGCTCTAAATTTGTAATAAACCCAAAAATATTAGGGTATAAAACACTTGCATTTGTAGGTATTTTTTTAGATAGTTCAACCAAATATAAGGAAACTATAAAACGATTAAATCAAATTGATGAAGTAATCGAAAGTCATTATACAACAGGTGATTACTCCATTTTTGTTAAAATTTTGTGTAAAGATAATGAACACTTGATGCAAGTATTAAATCACCAAATTCAACTCATTAAAGGAGTTGCTAGAACCGAAACCTTCATCTCATTAGATCAACATATAGATCGGCAGATGAAAATTTAGTTTACTGTATTCAGTCTCAATAAAGTAACAATTTAGAACACTAAATAACTAATCTCTTCCTAAAATTCGAAATGCCCAATATAATAACATTGCTAGAGAGCCTATTGCAGCAACTAAATATGTTCTAGCTGCCCATTTTAGAGCATCTTTTGATCCATCAAGCTCTTGAGGCGTAACTATATTTTTTTCTTTTAACCAAGCTAAAGCTCTATTACTAGCATCATATTCAACAGGCAATGTAACAAAACTAAACAAGGTACCCATTGCCATAAAAGCCAAACCTGCTAAGGCAATCATATATCCGATTCCTGTACTACCCGATGCAGCTCCTAAAACAATACCACCAATAACTAAGTATTGCGAATATTTAGAAGTAATACTAACTGTAGGTACTAATTTAGAGCGTAACTGTAACCATTGATAAGCTTTTGCATGTTGTACCGCATGACCAACCTCATGAGCAGCAACAGCAGCAGCAGCAGCATTACGTTGATTATATACACCTTCGCTTAAATTTACTGTTTTGTTTTTAGGATTATAATGATCTGTTAACATTCCTGGTGTTGAAATTACTTCAACATTGGTAATACCATGATCTGCTAACATCTGTTTTGCAATTTCTGCACCACTCATACCATTACTTAGTTGTACACCTGAATAATGTTTAAATTTTCTTTTTAGTGTATTACTCACTAACCAGCTTACTAGAGAAATGACTCCAATAATAATATAAAATCCCATCATAATTTTTTCTTTTTAAAGTTACTATAATTCTAAATTTTGGTAAATTTACAGCATAAATTATTCTAAATCAAAAATATATTTAGACAAAATGACAAAAAAATCTAAAATATTGCTAATTTATACAGGTGGAACTATAGGTATGGTAAAAGATTACGAATCTAATGCCTTAAAAGTTTTTAATTTTGAGCAAATCAAAGAAAAAATTCCAGAATTAAATTTATTAGATTGTATTATTTATACAGTTTCCTTTGAAAACCCCATCGATTCTTCCAATATGAATCCGAAATATTGGGTGAAAATTGTTAATATTATTGAAAAAAATTATAATAAAATGGATGGTTTTGTTGTGTTGACTGGTACCGATACCATGTCATATACATCATCTGCCATAAGTTTTATGTTTGAAAATTTAAATAAGCCTGGCATATTTACAGGATCACAATTACCCATAGGTGATTTAAGA
The DNA here is from genome assembly GCA_021648195.1 of Flavobacteriaceae bacterium. Lineage (GTDB taxonomy): Bacteria > Bacteroidota > Bacteroidia > Flavobacteriales > Flavobacteriaceae > Lutimonas. The sequence continues at coordinate 7,792 of JAKITG010000039.1, forward strand.
ACTGATGCCAAAGAGAATTTAATTACAGCAATACAAATTGCCGCAATACAAGAAAATAATTTACCAAAAATAGGAGAAGTTTGTTTGTATTTTGAATACAAATTATATCGAGCCAATCGCACTACTAAAATTAGCTCTGAACAATTCGATGCTTTTAATTCTCCCAATTTCCCTCCATTAGGAGAAAGTGGAGTACATTTAAATTTTAATAAAAGTGTATTAAAAAAGGTAGTTCCAAATAAAAAACTAATTGTTAGAAAAAAAATTGAAGCCAATGTTGTTATCTTAAAATTATTTCCTGGAATTAACGAACAAGTAGTTCAAAGTATTTTAGAAATTCCTGATTTAAAAGGAGTAATTTTAGAAACCTATGGTGCAGGAAATGCCCCAACTTCAAAATGGTTTATAAATTTATTAAAAAAAAATATTCAAAAAAATATTTTTATTATTAATGTAACTCAGTGTGTTTATGGAAGCGTTTTATCTGGACTTTATGAAACTAGTAATTACTTAAAAAAGATAGGAGTAATTGATGGTAAGGATATTACAACAGAATCAGCATTAGCAAAACTAAAATATTTAATTGGTGAAAATATCCCTGTAAAAGAATTCAAAAATACTTTTGAGACACCACTAAGAGGTGAAATGAGTTAGTTTTTTATCAAAAAAATTTTACAGATTAAATATTTTTTTGTTACTTGCCAGTCGTATAAGATTTTTGACATACCAATATAATAAAAAAAGGAGAGGTGGCCGAGTGGCTTAAGGCGCACGCTTGGAAAGCGTGTTTATGAGAAATTGTAACAGGGGTTCGAATCCCTTTCTCTCCGCGTAAAAGTATTTATTCAAAAAAATTTTATATCTTTAAGCCCGTTAAACTAAAAAATTAAACAACAAAGATTTACAAAAATGAAAAAAGTATCTACTACCCTAGCCGTTGCAGGATTATTGTTTTTAAGCTCTGCTCAAAGCATTTATGCGCAAACAGAACCAGTCGCTAAAGAATTAACTTTTCACCAAGAATTAAAGCTACGCTTTATTGAAGGTGGTCCATTCTTTATGGGAATTGTATTGGTAACCTTAATCTTAGGTTTAGCAATAGCAATTGAAAGAATTATCTATTTGAATATGTCAAGAACTAATACTGATAAATTAGTGTTAAGTGTTGAAGAAGCTATGAGTTCAGGTGGTATTGAAGCAGCTAAAGAAGTTTGCAGAAATACAAAAGGACCTGTTGCCTCAATTTTTTATCAAGGTTTAGATAGAATGGATGAAGGTGTTGAAGCAGCTGAAAAAGCAATTGTTTCTTACGGTGGTGTTCAAATGGGATTATTAGAGAAAAATGTTTCTTGGTTATCTCTATTTATTTCCTTGGCTCCAATGCTTGGGTTTATGGGTACAGTAATCGGTATGATTGGTGCATTCGACTCGATTGAAGCAGCAGGAGATATTTCGCCAGCAGTAGTTGCAGGTGGTATTAAAGTAGCATTATTAACAACAGTATTTGGTTTGGTTGTAGCAATTATTCTTCAAATTTTTTATAATTATATCATTTCAATAATAGATGGTATCGTTAATAATATGGAAGACGCTTCAATTAAACTAGTTGATCTTTTAATCAGAAATAAATAATAAATTATGAATAATAAATTATCTAAAATATTATCCATTGTTACTGGAGTAATTAGCTTAATTGCTGTTTTCTTCTTAATAAGGATAATTATGGAAGGAGATGATGCTGTATCAGAAAATGCAGCTTTACAAAATGGTCTTGTAGATCCATATATAACTTTTGCAAAGGTAGTTTTATTCCTTACTGCAATCGTGTCAGTAGTATTCTCATTAATGAATTTAATTAAATATCCTAAGTTACTTAAAAAGACTTTGATTTCTTTAGCCGCCTTAGGGGTTTTATTAGTAATAGCCTATGTTATGGCAGATGATGGTGAAACACTTAATGCTTCAGGCATTGTGTTGGAAGATGGTCAAGCTGGATCTACATCAAAATGGGTGAGTACAGGAATTTGGTTTTCTGTAATTTTAGGAGGACTTGGTTTGTTCATTATTTTAGGAGGTTTTGTTAAATCATTAGTATCAAAATAATATTATGGCAAGAAGAGATTTACCAGAAATTAATGCGGGATCTATGGCAGATATTGCTTTCTTGTTACTTATATTCTTTTTAGTAACAACTACGATGGATGTGGATACAGGAATATCTCGTAAGTTACCTGAAAAACAAGATGATGTTGAACCCCCAATACTAAAAGAAAAAAATGTATTTATTGTTACTGTAAACCGTAGTAATAACATTTTAGTAGAAGGTGACACATATATGACCATTGATAAATTACGCGAAGAAGCTATAAAATTTATCGATAATGGTGGAGGTTTAGGTAACCCAATTGATGATGCAAAACCTGCTGAATGTGATTGGTGTGAGGGAGCAAAAGATCCCGAATCATCAGATCATCCTAATAAGGCGATTATTTCTTTAGAAAGTGGCAGAGGTACATCATATGGAACATATATTGCTGTGCAAAATGAATTGGTAGGTGCATATACAGTGTTAAGAAATAGATTATCTGAAAAACTGTATGGAATGTCTTATACTCAAATGTTAAAAGACAATAAAAACCATCCATCAAAAAGTTTAAAGGATAAAATAACAAATATTAAAAATAAATACCCTCAGATTATTTCTGAAGCTGAACCAACTAAATAGTTTTTTATGTCAAAGTTTAGAAAAAAGAAAAAAGGAATGCCAGCTATATCTACAGCATCATTACCCGATATTGTATTTATGCTACTGTTCTTTTTTATGGTAACTACGGTTATGAGAGAAACCGAACTGAAAATTAAAAAGCCCCAACTTCCTTTTGCTACTGAAGTAAAAAAGTTAGAACGTAAAAGTTTAGTAAGTAATATTTATGTAGGTAAAGTTGAAGGGCAAGGTGGTGATAAAATTCAGTTGAATGACAGGATAGCAAGTGTAAATGAAATACCATCTTTTATTTTTGCAGAAAGAGAGACACATTCTGAAGAGGAAATACCATTATTAACAACATCTATTAAAGCAGATGTTGATAGTAAAGTGGGTACAATTACCGATATTAAAGAAAAATTAAGAGATGTAAATGCTCTTAAAATTAACTATTCTACCTTATCAGGTGATGTAATGAAGAATATAAAAAAGTAAATACTTTTTTCTACTAAAAAACTCCCAATTATTTGGGAGTTTTTTTGTTTATAAGAGTTTATAAGATATAAATTATTCCTCTACCTCTAAAACCCTGTTCAATATCTTTATTCTTGAAAAGTATTTACTTTAAAAAATCTAAGACCGTTCAATATTTAGCCAAAATTAAGGTTTAAACCTTTTTTACTTTGAATTACTTCCTTCTCTAAAAATTTAAGCCCTCATAAACAGAGGTTTACTGCAGATTAAATTTTTATTGAGCGTCGTGCTTCTCTGTCAAAAGAGCTTTTGCAACGATCTTAATTTAATTATTTTTGATACCGTAAAAAGAAAACTAAAACAAACCATGAATTTGCGCATCAATTCGATCTATAACCGAACCCAAATCTTCAGGATTATCTACAATATTTAAATTATCGATATCAATAATCAATAACTTCCCTTTTGTATAAGTAGAAATCCAAGCTTCATACCGTTCATTCAATCTACTTAAATAATCAATACTAATTGAATTTTCAAAATCTCTACCACGTTTGTGAATTTGTCCAACTAAAGTAGGAATACTCGCTCGTAAGTATATTAATAAATCAGGTGGAGAAACTAATTTCTCCATCAATTCAAAAAGTGATTTATAATTACTAAAATCACGATTTGTCATCAAACCCATTGCATGTAAATTAGGAGCAAAAATACTTGAATCTTCGTATATCGTTCTATCCTGAATAATATTTTTACCACTTTCACGAATCTCTAATATCTGACGAAAACGACTATTTAAAAAATAGATTTGTAAATTGAATGACCAACGCTCCATTGAACCGTAAAAGTCATCTAAATAAGGATTTTCATCTACCGACTCATAATGTGGGCTCCACTTATAATGTTTTGCCAATAGTTTTGTTAGAGTTGTCTTTCCTGCGCCAATATTACCTGCAATTGCTACATGCATAAATCAAATTTTAAAAATAGTAAAATAATCAAATCTATTAAATCAATAGAATGGATAGCGAATTTAAAAAAAATAAAGCTTATTTCTATACTTTAAAGAGTTTAAAATTATAAAATCTCGTATTGATACACTTTTTGCCCATCAAAAATGCTTATTGTAGTATTATTTGCATGTGCATTTTTTATCAAGTAATCTTTATCAATCAAAATCTGTAAAGATTTGTTTTCATATATATACTTAAAAACTTGATCTTTAATAGAAATAAACCCCTTTTGAAAAGGTAATATAAAATCTAATTGTTCAATCTCAAAATAGTTTATAAAATTTCCATATTCATTAATTTGTATTACACCTGTTTCTCCTAAAACCCAAATATTTTTATATGTGCTTTTTAATAATTTTGGAATAAAATTCTCTTGATAAAATGAAATAGGTTGCGCTTTAATTTTTTCTAACTTATTTTTAAAATCGAATAAATGCAATTTATTATCATCGGCAAATAACCACAAATTATTTTCGGAGGTATGACTCACTAATATAATATTGTTAAATAGAGTTTCTTTGGTAAAGTCAATTTTATTGGTCAACTCATTTAAGTTATTATCTAAAATTATAATAGAATTAAAGTTCTTGTAAAACAGTACAATTTTAAATGAATTGTGGATGTCTACTGAAGTTATTTCGCCTAAACTAAAGTTGGAATAATTTAAAATTTTCTTATTTGATTTTTTATAAAATATATTATTTTTTATATAATAGATGCTATTTAAATCATCAATTCCACAAAAAATATCAGCTTTTAAATCAAAAGTATTGATAAGTTTTGTTTCTAACTCTTGCGAATATGAAAGTTCAAAAAAAAGTGTAATTAATATAATTATAAAAAACCTCATTATTCAAAGGTAAGAAATTGATTTGTAAACTTTTAAATTATATCAAAAGCATTTCTAACCTTTTCTATATAATCCAATTTCTCCCAAGTAAATAACTCTACAGAAATAGATATTTCACCCGCATAAGGAGATTTAAAGTGTTTTGTTATTGTTTTGGGTGTTCTTCCCATGTGACCATAAGCTGCTGTTTCACTATAAATAGGATTTCGTAATTTTAATCTTTTTTCAATAGCTGATGGGCGCATATCAAATATTTTTTCTACTATTTTTGATATTTCACCATCTGTTTTATCAATTTTAGAAGTGCCATACGTATCAATATTTATAGATGTGGGCTGAGCTACACCTATAGCATAAGAAACTTGCACTAAAATCTCATCACAAATTCCTGCAGCAACCATATTTTTGGCAATATGACGAGAAGCATAAGCAGCAGATCGGTCAACTTTACTAGGATCTTTTCCACTAAACGCACCACCACCATGAGCTCCTTTTCCTCCATAAGTATCAACTATAATTTTTCGCCCCGTTAAACCTGTATCTCCGTGAGGTCCTCCAATTACAAATTTACCAGTTGGATTAATATGATATTTTATTTCATCGTTAAACAAAACTTGAGTTTTTTTAGGTAATTGTGCTATAACTCTAGGGATTAATATATTGATAATATCTTTTTTTATTTTTAATAGCATTTTTTCATCCTCATCAAATTCATCATGCTGGGTAGATAAAACAATCGTATCTATTTTTTGAGGAATATTTTCATCGGAATATTCAATGGTTACCTGGCTTTTCGCATCTGGACGTAGATAAGTAATTTCATTATTTTCTTTTCGTAATTTCGCCAATTCAATTAAAAGGCGATGACTAATATCTAATGCTAAAGGCATATAATTTTCAGTTTCATTAGTTGCATAACCAAACATCATTCCTTGATCTCCTGCTCCTTGATCTTCATCATTATCTCTTTCAACTCCTTGATTGATTTCTTGCGATTGTTCATGAATCAATGAAATAACACCACAGCTTTCTCCTTCAAATTTATATGCTCCTTTTGTATAACCTATTTTATTAATGGTTTCTCGGGCTATTTTTGCAGCATCTATATAGGTTTTTGTTTTAACTTCTCCTGCTAAAATTACTTGACCTGTAGTTACTAAAGTTTCACATGCTACTTTTGAATTTGGATCAAAAGCTAAAAATGCATCCAACAAATTATCAGATATTTGATCGGCTATTTTATCTGGATGTCCTTCCGAAACAGAT
>JAKITG010000040.1 GCA_021648195.1 Flavobacteriaceae bacterium
ACCCCTCGTTTAAGCCTTCCCTAAATTGTGTCGTTGAAGTAAAGGGAGAACTTGTAGGCACATCTAGAGGAACCAAATTTAAATCTGAACAGGAATTACTTGAAAGAGTAATGAGCAATACTGTTATTATATATATATATTTTTTCATTTTATTTTATTTAAAAGTTAATTTTAACACCAAAAATAATAGTGCGGGTTAAATAATACCCTGTTCCTAAAGCTTGTTCAGGATCTACACCATCTGGAAGATTATCAAAGGTAAATAGGTCATTACCAGTTATCGAGAATCTGATTCTAGATATTCCAGCATTTTTAGTTATAGAATCAGGAAGCGTATAGCCAAGATATAAATTCTTAATTCTAAGATAAGAACCGTCAACTAACCAAAAATCTGAAAAAGTATAATTATTACCAAGTGCAGTTTCCGAAAGTCTAGGATATTTTGCACTCTGATTAGCTTGTGCACTATTATTAACACTCCAATAATTGTTGGCATATTCTTGACTAGGTGCCAACCATTGTTCTCTAAATGGTCTGATAAAAGTTGGTGATAAATAAAATTGCTGATTGGCTACACCTTGCAATGTCATACCAAAATCAAAATTTTTATAAGCCATGTTGATATTACTTCCATAATAATAACGGGGTAAAGAACCTCCTAATAATGTTCTATCAAGGCTATTAATTATTCCATCAGGTATTCCATCAGGGCCACTAATATCTTTATATTTAACATCACCTGGCCTTACTGCTGCACTGGTAACGGGTGAGTTATCTACTTCATCTTGTGTTTGGAACAAGCCATCAGATTGATAACCAAAAAATTCTTGAAATTCACTTCCTTCTTCGGAAAGTCTTGTACCATCATCACTAAAAAGGCGCTTGCCATCTACATTTCCTATTATAGACTGAGCATCAGACATGTTAAATGATATTCCATAACTAAAATCTTCACCTATTCTATCATTCCATGATACAGTTAAATCCCATCCTTTAGTAGTCATATCACCAACATTAACAGTAGGATCTTCGAATCCAACTAAATCTGGAACACTTAATTGTAATAACATATCTGTGGTTTCTTTATTGAAATACTCAAAATCTAAAGAAAACCGATGATCAAATAAACCAAGTTCAAACCCAAGGTTTGTTGAAGCGGTTGTTTCCCACTGTATATTAGGCGTTGTTAAAAAACGCTGAGATAATGCTCTTAATTCTTCAACATTTGAGCCATTGACAATTAAAGCATTATTTACTTGTAATTGGGTTAAAGATAAATAGTTTCCTAACCTATCGTTTCCTAAGGTCCCATAGGATCCTTTTAGTTTTAAAAATGAAATACCTTTAATCGAGCTCATAAAATTTTCATTTGAAATTACCCATGCAGCTGAAAATGAAGGAAAATTTCCCCATCTATAGTCATTTCCAAATCTTGAAGATCCATCTCGTCTAATTGTAGCACTTAAAAAATATTTTTCGTTAAAACTATAATTAGCTCTAGCAAAATAGGAAGTATAAGCAAGCTCATTTATGGCTGTACCACTGTTAGGCACACCATCTTCTGGGTCCTGATTAAAAACTTCTGCTGTTGGTGCCTGATTTAAATAAGGAAAATCTGGGCTCACAAAGTTATTACCTCTTACACCTAAAGTTTCGTTTCTTTCGGATCTGTCTTCAAAACCTAAAAGAACATCAAAAGAGTGTTTGTCAAAAGATTTGTTATAACTTACTAAAGCTTGTGATGTTAAAACAGTAGATTTACTTCTTCTTTCAATTAATCTATTTGATGTTTGCCCATTAATAAGAGTCCCTTCTTCTAGTTGACCCGGGTCGTCAGCAGCCCAAAACCTAACTTCTTTTCTGAAATTTTTACTGTCATTAAAGGTAATCATAGGTATAATATTTAATGAAATTTTCATACCTTCTATTGGCTTGAAAAACGCACCCAGTTTACCAGTAAACAAATATCTATTGCTGTTTCTAAACCCACCTTCATTATACTGTAAATATATATTGTCTCCTCCTTTTCCTTCTGCATATCTTCCATCTTCCCAAACTGCTGCATAGATCGCTGGAGCTTGAAGAGCCTTAGCTGTTGGGTTAACTGTAGGACGGTTAATTTCATTCAATTGAAAATTAATATCGGCTATAACACCAAATTTATCAGAAATTTTAATATCGTTATTAACACGTGCTGATAATCGTCTCCAATCGCGATGGTCATATAAAGCATCTTGGGATTCATATCCTAAAAAAAGATTGGTTTTTATTTTTTCTGAGCCTCCAGATATATTTACATCATGTCTATAACCTGGAGAGGTATCATCTAATATAAGATTAGCCCAATCCGTATCAGGATACTCATTTCTGTCTGATGCTGCTTCACCGGTTATATATTGATTAACTCTATCTTCCGACCAAGTTGGATATAGATTAGCATCATTACCATTATCATTCCATGCTCTTTCATTATCCATATTTAAATAGTCAAGGGCACCAACATACTCTCTTATTTTTGTTGGTGAGTTTATAAAATAATCGTACTTGTATGTTACACTAATAACACCTGTTTTTGCGCGTTTTGTTGTAATAATAATTACTCCGGCCGCGGCACGAGATCCATAAATTGCTGCAGCTGCTCCATCTTTAAGTACAGAGATGCTTTCAATTTGATCTGGTGTTACATCTTCTATGCTACCAACTACATCATCTATAAGAACCAAAGGATTGTTGCTCCCTTGCAATGTTGTGTTTCCACGAATTCTTATTGTATTTTCAGCTCCTGGCTCCGAAGAATTTCTGGTTATTAAAACCCCAGAAACAGCACCTTGTAATGAGCTTGCAACATTAATTGTACTTCTTTCAGTAATAGATTTACTATCAATAGTAACAATAGACCCTGTAAGTTCTCTTTTAGCTTGTGAACCATATCCTGTAATTACAATTTCATCAAGACTTGACTTGCTTTCTTCAAGCGTTATATTTACTGTAGTTTGCCCGTTTAATTCAAATTCTTTTGTTACAAAACCGATATAGGAGATTACTAATACAGCATCTTTATGAGCTACAGTTAATGTAAAATTACCATCAAAATCTGATTCAGTTCCATTAGTGGTTCCTTTTTCAATTATATTGGCTCCAGGTAATGGTTGCCCTCCTTCATCCAAAATAATTCCAGTTATCTCAACGGTATTCTGTAAATCATCGGTAACAACTTCTTTAGGAGGGGATAATTTTCTTTTTTTTGCTATTAATATTAGCTGAGTCCCTCTTATCTTATACCCTGTATTGGTATTATTAAATAAATTGTCTAATACTAGTTTTATTTTTTTCTCCTTAATGTGTAAGGTAACCTTTCGGTCGAGATCAACATTTTTGATCTTATATATGAATTTAAAATTGGTATTTGATTCGATAATATCTATCACTTCGCGTACTGTTAAATTTTCAACATCCAAATTTATTTTGGTTTTTTGAGAGTAAATGTCATTGGCATGCAATCCAAATTGGACTGTAAGTAAAATCAACAGCATTAATTTCATTTTTGAATTCCATTTAAAAGAAGACAGATTATTCCTTCTTTTGTTATAAATTATTTTCATACTTTTAAATTTTGTTTGTGAGGTTAGTAATTTATTACTCAATCTCCTTTATAGCCGAAAAATGGTGACACATTTTTCGGTTTTTTTTATAAAAAATCAAGCAACTTATAATTAATTTATTTTAATTCATGTTTTTTAAGGGTTTAAAATGGTTATTATTTATTTTCATTACTCAATGAATACTTTATTATTTTCTATTTTATATTTTATATTATGTGTGTCATTAAAAAAGCTCAGGATACTATCGATTTTTATTTCATCAAAACTTGCATTAAAAATATCCTTACCCAATTCTACATTTGTATTTTCTATTTCCACATTATAGTGTCGTTCTAATCTTTTTAGAATATGATCAAATGAAATATACCTAAACACCAATCGATTCTTCATCCAAGCAGTGTACAAATCGACATCCACATTAGATACAATAATCTTGCTCGTGTTATGACTCAAAGTACCTTTTTGGTTAGGGAATAAAATAATTTCTTTGGATTGTGGAACATCAGGTGTCAACAAATTAACAGATCCCTCTACTAATACAACGTTTATTGCTGTATCTTCGGGGTGAAAATTAACATTAAATTTTGTTCCCAAAACTTCTACATTTAGCCTTTGAACATTGACAATAAATGGGCGTGATTTATCTTCACTTACATCAAAATAAGCCTCTCCAGTTAAATATACTTGGCGCTTACCATCTTTAAGAAAGGCAACAGGGAATTTTAAAGTAGTACCTGCATTTAAATACACCATTGTGCCATCTGACAATTCTAACTGAAGTTGTTTACCATAAGGTACTTTTATAGTGTTATGCACCAACTTTTCTGTAGAAGTTTTTTTAATATAACTCAATAAAGTCTTTTTCTGATTACCAATAAGATTTCCATTTACATCATTTACTGCCTTTGATTGGGATAGGTCAATAGTTTGAACCTTCCCATCATCAATTTCTAAAGTAATTAGTTCGTTTTTTGGAATTAAAACATTATGGGTATTCGATGAAAAGTAATCTTGTTGATATAAAAATCCTATTCCTAATAGTATCAATATAGAAGCTGCATATCTCATCCACACAGGAAATAAATTTCTATTAACAGGTTTTTTCTTATTTTCAATATGATTGATTACTTTATCATAAGCCTGATCAACATTTTTCTTTATCATGGCTAAATTCAAGTCATGGTAATCTTGTACATAAGTTTGAAGAGTTATTTCATTTTTTCTGTTTTTCAGTGATTTATATAACTGTAAAAGTTCCTCACTTGTAATTGTTTTAGAAATAAACTTCTCAATAAGAATTCTTATCATATTTTATCTTTATAAGAGTATCATAATTTTTTATTATGCTTGTTTTTTTTAAAAAACCCTTAAAAAAAGATTATTTTTTTTAATCTTTACCGAATATTAATTTTAATTTTGGTCAATTCTGAGTGAAATAACATGAATGATTTAGAAGCGGTAAAAGCTATTAAAAACGGGAATAAAATGGCATTCAAACATTTATTTGATCGCTACTATAATCGTTTGGTAGCATACATAGTAACTTATACTCATGACCATGACCAATCTGAAGAAATTGTACAACAAGCCTTTATTAATCTTTGGGAGGATAGAAATAAATTAAGTATCGAGAAATCTCCAAGAAATTATTTATACGCTATTGCGTATAATCGATTTGTTGACAGTTTTAAAAAAGCCAAGAGAAGGGAGCAGCTTTTAGATGATTTATGGGAAAAATCTCTACGGGATCGAATTGTAGAGGATAATGAGCAATTGGAAAAGCGAATTGAGAAAATAAAACAAATAATAAATTCATTGCCCCCAAAATGTAGAAAAGTAATTCAACTTAACAAACGTGAAGGATTAAAATATACAGAAATTGCTGAACAAATGGGCATTACAGTGAAAACCGTTGAATCTCAAATGCGAATTGCATTTAAAAAAATAAGAGAAGGGTTTAAAAAAAATTCGATAATACTCTTTTTGTTTAAGAGACATTATTGAATCATCTCTTTGTCGGTTAAAATGATGAACCTAATTATAATATATACTCAATGTATTTCGATTTTTTCATTCTTTCTTTTTCACTTTACTCACGCTTTTGTATTTCTTAATTGGAGTTTCACGCCAAACTGTGTCCGTTCTTTAGTGGAGGCGGACAGGCAGATGATGCGCTTTGCAATTCTCTGTGTTAAAATTTTAAACCATCCGCCTAAGGCGGATGTTTGAGCTATTGCGCAAGCTGACTCATTCACTAAAAATGTCCACCAAACATTTTCTTAACGTTCCTCCCTCTTGATAAAGAAAAAATAAACCTGCCTTGCCAGTAGGCAGGTTCGTCAAAATTCCCTAAAACCTATGTGTGTTGAGTATATAAAATTATAGGCTGTAAAAAATTGTCACATCAAAGGTAGACACTCCACATTCACCCGCTTACTATATCTATTACGGATATAGTAAGCGGGTGAATAATTTTTATATTGCAGTTAATTTTTATAGAAGGAAGTGATTCGAAGTAAAAAAGCTTTAAATATTAATTTTTTCAATATTGCAACAGTCTTAATACTCCATGCTGGTGCTCAAGATAATCCATTTGGAGTTACTGAGTAATTCATTAACTTCAAATAGAATTATGGCAATTATAAATAGATTAAAATTTATAATAAAATGTTTGCAATATGTGTGTAAACAAAAAAACCCCAGTAATTTACTGAAGCTTTTCATTAGCTAACTCTAGGTCTAAACCCCAGTTAACAACACAACTTTCTTAAATGCGGTCTGGACGGGACTCGAACCCGCGACCCCCTGCGTGACAGGCAGGTATTCTAACCAGCTGAACTACCAGACCGTTGCTTTAAGCAGATGCAAATATAAGCGTGTTTTTAATATTTGCAAACAGATTTTTACTTTTTTTATTTAAATTGATTTCTACTTATTAAATATGTTGTTAAAACCTTTTCATAACCGTTATTAATATCAACAGAAACATAATCAATTTTATATTGCATACATTTTAATTTCAGCTTATTAAAGTAATTTTTTACTTTATTTTGGTAATCTTTTTTAACACTATCTGCAAATAAATTAATTTGTTCTCCGGTTTCTACATCCACAAATTTTTTAGGACCTTGATCAAAATCAAAATTTAATTCATGCTTTCCGTCAAAAACATGGAATAAAACCACCTCATGTTTATTGTATTTTAAATGTCTTAAAGCAGCAAATAAATTTTCATCATTGTTATCAGCTTGTAACATATCTGTAAAGAGAAATATGAGCGATCGCCTATGGATTTTTTCAGCTATTTGATGTAAAGCTTTATAGGTATTGGTAGATTTTGTAGATTTTTGAGTAAGTAAATTTTCTAACTGATGCAACAACATCCTCCTATGCTTTTCATTTCCTTTTGCTGGCGCGTAGTAATCATTTTCTTCGGAATAAATACTCATTCCAAAAGCATCTCTTTGTTTCTTTAAAATTTCTAATAAAGCTGCCGAAACAATCGCTGTAAAAGCAATTTTATTAATTTTTTCAACAGTAATTTTCTTAATTTCAGGATAATGCATCGATGCCGAATTATCAATTATTATATGGCATCTTAAATTGGTTTCCTCTTCATAGCGTTTGGTAAAAAGTTTATCTGTTTTAGCATACATTTTCCAATCAATATGACGAGTACTCTCTCCTTTATTATATAATCTATGTTCAGCAAATTCAACTGAAAATCCATGAAACGGACTTTTATGAATACCTGTAATAAAACCTTCAATCACTTGTTTTGCAAGTAATTCAATATTTTGAATACTGGCGATATTATTTATTTGAGATAATTGCATCAATCAAAAAAATGGAGTTTTATACTATTGTGGGATATAAAATAGTCCAAAGTAAATTGGAATATTTTTTCTTTAGATAAAGAAGAAAAATCAAGCATATCCACAGCTATGGTTTATTTTCATGATGAAATATAAAGGAAAAACAAACGATTTATTGGACTATTTTATATATTATTATGTAGTAAATATACATAATGTAAAATTTAAAAAAAAGGTTTAACTCTTAAAAAAGAATCAAACCTTTGTCCTTATTAAAGTTTATCTATTCAAATAAACTATATAAGTGCAGTCAATTTATCAGAGTAAACTGATTTAGGGGCTACGCCAACTTGTTTATCAGCCACTTCTCCTCCTTTAAAAAATAATACGGTTGGTATATTTCTAACACCATATTTTGCTGCAAATTCTTGATGTGCATCGACATCAATTTTTGCAACTTTTACTTTATCACCAAAATCACTTTCTAATTCATCAATTATTGGGATCAGCATTCTACATGGTCCACACCAAGCCGCCCAAAAATCAACTAATACTGGTTTATTTGATTTTAAAACTACTTCTTCAAAAGTAGCATCTGTAAGTTCTATTGCCATAATTTATAATTTATTAAGTATTGAAATTCATTATTTAATATTGCAAAAATAAACAATAATTTTACTATTTTTAACTTTGCAAATTTCTTTTTCTTATAGTTGTATTAAAAACATTGATAAACTTACAAAATGCTTAAAAAACTTCAGAAGCAATCGCTTTAATATTATCTGATTTTCCCATTGAATAAAAATGCACTAATGGAACTCCTGCTGCTATTAATTCTTTAGATTGTTCAATAGCCCATTCAATTCCAACTTGTCTAATTTGTTTGTTATTTTTGCATTTCTCCACTTCTTTTACCAAATCATCAGGTAAGTCTAATTTAAAAATTTGTGGTAAAATTTGTAAGTGTCTTTGTACAGCAACGGGCTTTATTCCTGGAATAATGGGTACATTTATACCTATTTCTTTAGCCCTTTCAATAAATTTAAAATATTTTTGATTGTCAAAAAACATTTGTGTGACTACATAATCGGCTCCTGCATCAACTTTTTCTTTTAAACGTCTTATATCAGCATCTATACTTGGAGCTTCCATATGTTTTTCTGGGTAACCCGCTACACCTATACAAAAATTAGATTGATAAGAAGACTCAATAATATTATGTAAATATCTCCCTTTATTTAAATCGCAAATTTGCTTAACCAAATCAGTAGCAAATTTATTTCCATCTGGGTGTGCAGTAAAATAGGCTTCATCTTTTCTCGAGTCACCTCGTAATGCCATCACATTATCTATTCCTAAATAATGACAATCAATCAAAACATATTCGGTTTCTTCTTTGGTAAACCCTCCACATAAAACATGAGGTTCTGGATCAATTTCATATTTATACTTTAATGCTGCGCAAATTCCAACTGTTCCTGGTCGCATTCTCGTAACTTTTTGTTCTAATAATCCGTCTTGTTTTTTAATGTAAATAGGTTCTTCTCTTGAAGTAGTTACATCAATAAAAGGTGGCTTAAACTCCATTAAAGGATCAATATTGTTATACAATTCTTGAATATTCTTCCCTTTTTGGGGAGGAATAATCTCAAAAGAAAACAATGTTTTTCCTTTTGCCTTGTGTAAATGTTCTGTTATTTTCATTTTAACCTTAGGTCTCTTAATAGATTTAGGTTATAAAAATAAGATTGTTTTAACAATCAACGGCTATATTTTTCTTAATTTTTATTTAAATATTCCACTATCAGAATAAAATGCCAAGCAAACGAAAACAGAATAATTACGTAACTAAGAAATATTTTAGGGTTAAATTAGTATAACACCTACAAGGTCTTTGATATCTTGCAGAAAACATTATCTTTAGAATTGCATACATCAAATCAAGACTATCTTGTGAAATTTACAGCTATTATTTCTTAATAATCTTTTCTTTTTTTAGCCCTATAATAAGTAATATAAGCTATAATAACCAAGACTACAAACGGAAGATAAGTACCAATAGTTATACCTATTTCATAGCCACTATCTGGGGCATTTTTCATTTTTTCTTCAATATCAACTTGAAGAGTTAGATTTAAGTAGAGGAAAATTACATTCATTTACCTATATTTTTATTGAATAAGTTACTATTTTTTTAATTTTCTTAGAGCACCTTTAGTAAATTCAGACAAAGCTAGTCTTCCACTTATTTCGGCTCTTTCAGTAAGTAAAGAATCCCAATGGTTGGTTTTTTCCCATAAAATTTTTTTCACCTCTTTCATTGCTTGTAAACTATAGCTTGACAATTTAGATGTTAATATATTTATATATTTATCCATCTCACGAGTATTTTCAAAAACTTTAGCAAACAAACCTTTTTTTTGAGCCCAATAAGCAGTTTGCCAATTACTGCTATCAATAGTTAATTCGCTTAAAGCGGAAACACCTATTTTTCGTTCTACAGCTGGAGCAATAACAAATGGACCAATACCTATACTTAGTTCTGTTAATTTAATATCAGAATTTTCAATAGCAAAACAATAATCGGTAGCTGCAACAATTCCAACTCCACCACCAACAGATTTTCCTTGTACCCTACCAATAATAAATTTTGGACATTTACGCATTGCATTAATTAAATTTGCAAAACCAGAGAAGAATTGTTTCCCTTCTTCAATGTTACTAATATTCTGAAATTCATCAAAAGAAGCTCCTGCACAAAATATATTTTCTCCTTTACTTTGTAGTACAATTACATATACATTGTCATTATTTGCTAATTGATTGAACGATTCTATCAATTGATTTAACAATTTGCTTGGTAAAGAATTACTAGCCGAATGAAAAAATGTAATTGTTGCTACTTTATTTGTAATGTTTGTATATAAATTTCCTTGATTCATTTTTTATATTTTAAAATATTGAATTACCCAATTTTATTGGCAGTTACATTTCTGTTAATCTTTCGCATCAAACCTTGTAGTACTTTACCTGGACCAATTTCTGTAAATTCTATTGCTCCATCAATAATCATTTGTTCTATGGTTTGAGTCCATTTTACAGGAGCAGTAAGTTGTGCTATCAGATTTTTTTTGATATCGGAAGCGTTATTTACGGCACTAGCAACAACATTTTGATAGATCGGGCAATTTGGTTCATTAAAAATAGTATTTTCAATGACCGATGCCAATTCTTCTCGAGCTGGTTCCATTAAAGGTGAATGAAATGCTCCTCCAACAGGTAAAACTAAAACTCTTCGAGCACCTTTTTCGGTAAGTGTTTTACAAGCTTTATTGATTGCATCAATATCTCCAGAAATTACCAATTGACCTGGGCAATTATAATTTGCTGCAACAACTATTCCTTCAGTTTGCTCACAAATTTCTTCTACAACTTGATTTTCTAAGCCCAAAACTGCAGCCATAGTTGATGCTTGTAATTCGCAAGCTTTTTGCATGGCTATAGCACGCTGAGAAACTAATTTTAAAGCTTCTTCAAAATTTAATACTCCATTGGCAACCAATGCTGAAAATTCACCTAATGAATGACCTGCAACCATATCTGGTTTAAATTCTTCTCCTAATGTTTTTGTTAAAATTATTGAATGCAGAAATATTGCAGGTTGAGTAACCTTAGTTTGTTTCAAATCTTCTGGAGAACCTTCAAACATAATATCTGTAATAGAAAATCCTAAAATAGAATTTGCCTTATTAAAGTATTCTTGTGCTAAAGGTGATTCTTCAAATAAATCTAACCCCATTCCTGTAAATTGCGCCCCTTGACCAGGGAAAATATATGCGTGCATAGTTTGTTGTATATTTGTTTAATCATTTACAAAAATAAGAAAATAAAGTGTGAAGTTCAATTTATAAATTTTAGCTGCTTAAAATCTAGAAATGTGCAATAAAAAAACAAAAATTTAGCATTTAATACCTATCTAATTTTGGCTTCACATTTTATTACATCTTTGGTAGTTTCTAACTTAATCGAAAAGAATTTCTCTAGGATCTGTCTTGGGGATAATCGGTTTCAATAAATTTTTTGTTTCAAAAATTTATGGCAAGAAAAAAGCAAATCAAGTAATTATTACTGGTGTTTTTACTTCTAATTTTTCATGAAGTTTTTAGTTTATCCGCTTTAGCTGTATTTACTTCGATAATGACATATTTAATTGCTCAATTTGCAACTATCAAAATTTATTGTTTTTGGAAGAAAAAAACTCAAACTTACCTCCTAGCTTTTTATAAAATTGTTAAAAAACATCATCATAATTTAAATTGGTATAATTCGTTATTTTTTATCAATTGTTCTTCTAGCTCTTTTAATTATTTTTTCTGTTTCTTTAGTGAATGAATCAGATTTCCATTTAGTACAAATTTTTTCTACAAATTTAGGTTTTGATTTACTAGCATCATTTAACCAATTGCCAACACTATTTTGCACATACTTTGATTTGTCAGATTTTAAACTCTCTAGTATAGGCAGAGCCTGTTCGGGATTACTTTTTAAACTTTCAATATGTTTACACCAAACACCTCTTGGTCTTGTTACTTCTGTTGTAAATCGTCTTATATTTTCATTAGAATTTTTAGTCCAATTGCTCAATATACGAATAGATTTTTTTAATTCTTTTTCAATTTCTGGGCGTAAAGCCATCCAAACAATTTCTCTAACACCAAAATGGGTATCTGCAATTAAATTTTGAGATTGAGTCAATTTTTCTTCAATGCTTAACTTTTTATTTAAAGAAATAAGATAAGTAGCATAACACCTTAAGGTGTCTGATTTATGATTTGATAATTTATCAATAGTAGAATTAAGTGTTTTGTTTTTTGAACAAATGCCATATAAAATTTCTCCAACTAATTTAATAGAATTCATAGTTGAAGGTTTTTTTAATTGTGCAATACTTTCCTTTAGTTTATCTATGTATTCACTCAATTCAATAGTTGGGAATGTGTTATTTATTAATTCTATTTGATTAATTGCCAACCATTCCGTTAAATTTACAGTTTCTATTTCTCCGCTATTTAATAATGAGATAACCTCTTTAGGAATATCTTGTGTTTTTCTTGCTCCTTTTCTGTTTAGTATCTCTTTTTCTACCATATTTTAGCAAGTTTTGCTAATTGTTCTTTTGAATGTTCAAAGTTACTTATTTTTAATTCTTCTGTTCCAAAATCTTGTGCTTCAGTATTCACAAAAGTTATATCTGTTATTCCTAAAAAGTTGAACAATACTGTTAAGTAATTTTCTTGAAAGTCAAAAGAATTTAAGACTTCTCCTATTTTGTAAGACATGGCACCTCTTGAAGTAATTACTATTAGTTTCCTTCCACTTAAAAGTCCTTCCATACTTCCATCTTCATTTAATTTGAATGTTTTTCCAACTCTTACAATATTATCAATATATGCTTTTAATGTTGCTGAAATTGAAAAATTATACATTGGTGAAGCAATAACTATTTTATCTGAATTAAATAATTCATCTATTAAAATATCAGATGATTTCAACACAGTTTTCATTTCTAAAGTTCTACTTTCTTCTGGTGTATAATTGGCATTTATAAACTCGTTTGTTGGAAAATTAGGTGGGTTTATTCCTACATCTCTACTTTCTAAAGTAAAATTGTTCTGTTTTCTTAATTCATTGATAAAAAAGTCAGTTAACATTCTTGTTTTTGAGTTCTCTATTCTTACACTTGAGTATATTCTTAATAAATTCATAAGTTTGTGGTTTAATTTTCGCAAATTTAAAGTGTTAGAATCGAATAGACAATACCGCATATTTTTGTCTATATGAGATAAAAAAGTCAATATTATGAAATCATTAAGATTAGAAACTGAAAATAAAACATGTCCTTTAGAAAAGGCTGTAAATACGATTAGTGGAAAATGGAAAATTCCGATTATTTGGCAAATAAATGAAGGAAAAAAACGCCCGAGCGAATTTTTAAGAGGCATTGAAAATGTTGATAGAAGAGTCTTAAATCAACATTTGAACGAGATGATTACAGATGGACTTCTTACAAAAAAAAGTTTTAATGAATTACCACCAAGAGTAGAGTATCGATTAACAGATTTAGGTCACAAATTAGTTCATGTTCTTTGGAAGCTAAATGATTGGGGGAAATTGCTTATCAAAAAATAAGAGACTGGATTTTAATTGGCTCAGGTTATTATACCAATTTAATTTCAAAACGCCCGATAAATAAATTAAATTATATTTTTCTTTTTTTAGGCGAAAATTCTTTTCATAGCCGTAGCTATGGAAAGAATTTTTAACGACAAAAAATGGAAATA
>JAKITG010000041.1 GCA_021648195.1 Flavobacteriaceae bacterium
ACCTGTTAGATTTAATCCTTTTCAATTTACTGGATATCAAGGATTGGCGAGTCATGGTGCTAAAATTGGAGTAATTATTGCCATGTATTTTTATAGTAAAAAAGTATTAAAAAAACCACTTTTGTGGATGTTAGATAGAATTGTAATTCCTGTTGCTAGTGGAGCTGTTTTTGTTAGAATAGGTAATTTGGTTAATTCTGAAATTATTGGTAAGCCAACAAATTCTGATTTTGGATTTATTTTCCGTCAATTAGGCGAAGATTTTCCAAGGCACCCAACTCAATTATATGAAGCATTTGGATATGTTCTAACTTTTATTACTTTATGGTTTGTTTATTGGAAAACAGATAAAAAAGATAAGTTAGGTTATATATTTGGATTGTTTATGGTGTTACTATGGTCGGTTAGATTAATTGTTGAATTCTTTAAAGAAGCACAAGTTGATAATCGTGCTACATGGGATTTAAATACTGGGCAATTATTAAGTATTCCGTTGATTTTTGTAGGATTTTATTTTATATATAGAGCGAATAAAAAGACAGTTTAGGTTTTTATATTTTTATCATAAGGAATTTTTTCAAGAAGATATTCAATAGCTTCTATCCTAGCATCTGTTTTACGATTTGCTTTAATTACCTTAAAAGGAATTCCATTTTCTTTCGTATTAGTAAACATTTTGTCTTTATAAAGTGTATAAACATCCCAAAGTTCTTGAGCTTTTTCATCAACTTTACTCATTTTCCATAGTTTTAATGGATTATTTTTAATGTCTTTAAAACGTTTTTCTTGTTCTTTTTTAGAGATAGACATATAAATTTTCACCAATTGAATACCCGATTCGGTAATCATTCTTTCAAAATTATTTACTTGGTTTATGAAGGTAGTATATTGTTCTTCTGTACAGAAACCATTTACAGGTTCTACTACAGCACGATTATACCAGCTTCTATCAAAAAATAAAATTTCTCCAGTTTTAGGAAATTCTTTAATATATCGTTGAAAATACCATTGTGTTTCTTCTTCTTCCGAAGGTTTTGGTAAAGCAATAATACGAAAATGTCTTGGGTTAATACGCTCAGTTAATCTTCTTATTGCACCGCCTTTACCAGCTGCATCTCTTCCTTCAAAAATTATAATAACTCTTTGGTTATTATTAATAATATGAGTTTGAAGTTTGATTAATTCTACTTGTAATTTTGTAAGCTTTTTTATGTAATCAATATAGCGAATTGATTTTTGAGGATTTATGATATCATTACTTAATAATGATATTAATCCTTTTTTAGAATTTAATTTTGATAAATCTTTTGGCGTAAGTGTTGGTTTGTCCATTATTTATGTTTTAAAACAAAAAATTGATTAATCGTACTTGTGTAAAGAGCGGTAATATTGCATGATAACATTTGGATCTGGTAGTAAAGAAGTTTTGGAGTCATCTCTTCCATCATAATCAATTTGCGACAAAACATATCGCATACATTCTAACCTTGCAGTTTGTTTATTATTGGTCTTCACTATTGTCCACGGACTAAAAGTAGTATGTGTTTTGCTAAACATTTGTTCTTTATACTTGGTGTAATCATCCCAGTATTCTTGTCCTTTTTTATCTACAGGGCTAAATTTCCATCGTTTTAGTGGATTTCCCATTCTTGCATTAAATCGTTTTAATTGTTCTTCTTTTGTTATAGAGAGCCAAAATTTTATAATAATTACACCATCTTCATATAGCATGTGTTCAAATTCGGATAATTGCACCATAAATTGGTTGTATTGTTTTGGTGTACAAAAACCCATAACAGGCTCAACAACGGCTCTATTATACCAACTTCTGTCAAAAAAGACAATCTCACCAGGATTTGGTAAATGTTGGATGTATCTTCTAAAATACCATTGCCCTCTTTCTACATCTGTAGGTTTATTTAAAGCAACCAATCGCATTGATCTAGGGTTTAAATGTTCTGTAAAACGGCGAATATTACCACCTTTTCCAGCTGCATCTCTACCTTCAAAAATGATAGCAACTCTTTTTTTGGTTTTATTTACCCACTGTTGAAGTTTAACGAGCTCAATTTGCAACAATTTTTTTTCTTGCTCATATTGAAAGGTTGAAACAACTTTTTTAATATTAATCTCTTTTTTTAGTATAACATCAAGAAGCTCTTTTCGAGTATTTACTTTTTCAAAATCTTTTTGAGTTAATTTTTGAGGGTTAGACATAAAAATATATCATTATTCAGTTACACATGAATTTGGGTTGTTAGATATGTGCAATTTTGTATCGGATGGGGATATATAAGGAATTCCCAATCCCATTCCTCTTACGATAAATAACAAACCAATAATTATTACAAATATAGGGATTGCTTTTTGAATTTTATTACGCAATGATACTTTTAAAAAATCACCAATATAAACTGCTAATGTCATCATCGGTACAGTTCCTAATCCAAATAAAAACATATAAAACGAACCTAAAAATGTATTTGATGTGGCTATGGAACCAATAAGTGCCATATATACCAATCCGCAAGGTAAGAAGCCATTAAAAAATCCGATAAGAAAAATTGATTTATTTGATTTTTTATTGAGATATAAGCCTAATTGTTGTTTTACATTTCCAATGATTTTGTATAAAGGTTTTGTAATATGAAATTGGTTGAAAATTTTTACAGGAATAATTATGGATAAAATCATAATTATCCCCATTAAAATAGATAATCGTTGCTGAAATCCAGCCAAGTATAAACCTTTGCCAATCAATCCAAATATCAATCCAATAATAGAATAGGTAAGTAACCTTCCAAAATGATATAAAAAGGTTTGGAATAACATTTTTGTTTTATTAGATCTATCTAATGGTAAGATAAAAGCTATAGGTCCACACATACCAATGCAATGAAAGCTGCCTAATAAACCTAATATAAAAGCGGTGTATAACATAGATATTAGAATTTGGTTTAAGTATTGGTACTTTTACCTAAAACCTTAACTTTATTAATAAGTGTATTTTTCTTTAAACAGATATTTAGTATTATTTACTGACCAATCTATTTTAACATTGTACAATCCTTTGACTAATTTTTCTTTTGAAATTAGAAGTTTATTGTTTGTTAATTCAATGGGTATTGTTAAATCTAGATTTATATTTGATGCTCTTTGAAAATCTATAGTTCCTTCAATTTTTTTATTTTCTAAATCAGAAGGGAATATTATCATAATACCTTTTTCTGTATTTTTTATTGTAACAGGCTCATTTAATTTTTTTGCACTAGAAGTTGCATCAATTTCTTGTTGATAATTTATTTCATCTTTATAATACTCTTCGCTAACTAGATGATGGTCATATTTATCATTGGTAAATGTTTTATATACAAACGATAGTATAAAAACTATAAATAAAAACATTACAATTGCCAATCCTGTTCCCCAATTTATTTTCATAATTTTAGTCTTTTATTTTCGAATATTAAGTTACTGATGCTGAATACTAGTTGTTGCTAGATGTTTACTTATTTCACTGGTCCAGGGAAATTAGTGATGGCTGTTTCTATCAATTCTCCGTTAGAATAAATGCCAATTTTTATTTTTTCTTTATTTGATTTTAAGTCTTTCTTTGGTATGATAATAAAAATAGTTCCTTCAATTAAATTTTGATTATTTACTTTTGTTTTTCCTCCTATCATTTGAATAGCTCCTGTGTGATTGATTAATTTTAATTCAACATTATTAATATCATTTGACGTTTTATTAATTAATTTATAGGTATACACATTTTTTATTTGATTACCTTCAGTATAATACATTTTACCTGGCAGTTTAACTATTGTTGCATCGACATCATTTCTAATAAAAAGTAACGAAACTAATAAACCCATTAAAAGTATTAGTACAGCTGCATTAAGCTTTAACCTTCCAGTAAATTTGAGTTTTTCTCTCTTTAAGATATCGTCTTCTGAAGCGTATCGAATTAATCCTTTTTCATAACCAATTTTATCCATTATTTCGTCACAAGCATCAATACAGGCAGTACAGTTTATGCATTCAAGTTGAGTGCCATTTCTAATGTCAATTCCTGTTGGACAAACAATTACGCATTGGTTACAATCTATACAATCGCCATAACCTAGATCAGTTCTATTTTCTTTTTTACGAATTTTTTTTCTTCCATTACTTGCCTCTCCTCTTTTATGATCATAAGCTACATTAATGGACTTATTATCTAATAAAACACCTTGTAATCTCCCATATGGACAAACTATAATACAGACCTGTTCTCTAAACCAAGTGAATACAAAGTAAAAAACTGCTGTAAAAATCAATAATTTAATAAAGGTGCCTAAATTAACAAACGGACCTTCTTTAATGTGTTGAAGCAATATATCTCCGCCAATAAAATAAGCTAAAAATACATTTGCTATTAGAAAGGAGATAAGAAAAAAAGCAAACCATTTCAATCCTTTTTTTCTTATTTTTTCGGCTGTCCAACCTTGTTTGTTTAATTTTATTTGTTTCTGTCTATCACCTTCTATTGCAAATTCTATTTTTCGAAATACCATTTCCATAAAAATAGTTTGCGGACACATCCAACCACAAAAAATTCTCCCAAAAATGACAGTAAAGAGTATGATAAATATAATACCTATTAATACTGATATTACTAAAAGATAAAAATCTTGTGGCCAAAAAGGAAAGCTAAAAATATTAAATTTTCTATCAGCCAGATTAAGTAATATAAACTGATTTCCGTTTATTTTAATAAAAGGAAAAGAAAACATTATTGCTAATAAAATCCAAGATACGAAGGTTCTATAATTTGTAAGTTTACCTTTTGGTTTTTTTGGATAAATAAAGTTTCTACTACCAGATTCATCAATAGTACCTATAGAATCTCTAAATATTTCTTTTTTTTGACTTGACATTATATTTAACTGAAAAAAGTATATTATACCAATTTAACATCATAATGTCGCATTGAGATTATTTAATTCCTGCCTCGCCAGCAGGCGGGTTCACAATATTTTCGTTAAAATAATTGACTATAACTAAGGCTATACTAAAATATTTTTCCTCAATCTTGTAAAAATTAATTCAATTCAATTATACGACATTATGATGTTAAATTGGTATTAAAAAAGCTGTTTCCTATTATGTATAAAACTGATACAAGTTTACAACTTAAACAATATTTGTAGCGGTAACATATAAAAAAAACAGCTTCAGTTACTAATTATAATTATTACTTACCACTCCAAGTAATGTCACCTTCTGGTGCTTTTGGGTTTGCAGGAGTTGTTCCTTGCATAGAAACAATATAACTTGCCAATTGTTGTCTTTCTTCCTTTGTAATCGAGTTTTCCCATGCAACCATTCCTTTTCCAGGTCTTCCTCCTTTGGTTATGGTATTGAAAATATTTTTAAATCCGCCTCCTGAAATCCATTTATCATCTGTCATATTAGGGCCAATACTTCCTCCTAAATCATCAAGGTGACAGGCAAAACAAGTTTTAGAGGTATATAATTCTTTCCCTTTAGCCAAATTAGCAGCATCGGTATAAGCAACTGCTTCGGTATATTTTTCTGGATGATCTTTTTTATCTTGTTCCACCCATGCAGCTACATCTTTTTTTGCTTGCTCTACTGAATTTGTGTATTCTAATTCTTGATTATAATTTTCTGGACTTACAAAAATCATAATAATATAATAGATTGAAATTAAAATAGTTATATAAAATCCATATAACCACCATGGTGGTAATACATTATCCAGTTCTTTAATGCCATCATAATCATGATCGGTCATTATATCTTCTTCTTTACCTAATTCATTGGCTTTCGTCATTTTTTTAATAAACCTTCGCCAGCCTGATAAATTTTGATTTTCGTTACTCATTTTATTTTATTTTATCTAATTTAAGTAGGATTGTTAATCTTCTAAAGGTAAATTTTCAATTTCTTTTAAATCTTTTTTTTTCATTTTTAAAACAATGATTAGCATCACTACAAAAACAGTAAAAAAAGTTACTAAAGAAATAATTGGGTAGATTGATACACCATCAATACTCTCTAAATTATGTTTGATATATTTTAACATTGTATGATTTTTTATTCTGTTTTTTTGATATCGGTTCCCAGTCGTTGTAAATATGCAATCATAGCTACAACTTCTTTGTTTTCAATATGACTATCTCCATAATTTGCAACAAATTCTGGATCTTGTCTTAACTCTTTTTCAATTTCTAAAGCTTGTTGTTGTAGTAAATATGGAGCTTTATTTATTTCAAAATTTGTATAAGGAACTCCTACTGTTCTTAAACCTTTCATTTTTCCTTTAATATTGCTATAATCTAAATCATCTGTAATAAACCAAGGGTATTTTGGCATAAAGTTACGAGTTGTACCTAATACCTTATCTTCCATTGGAGATGTGCTAATAGGGTCAAGAAAATGATTAAAATGCCAATTAGAATTGTATTTACCACCAATACGATGTAAATCTGGACCTGTTCTTCTAGATCCCCAAAGGAATGGGTGATCATATACAAATTCTCCAGCTTTTGAGTATTCGCCATAACGTTCTACTTCACTTCTAAAAGGTCTAATCATTTGTGAGTGACAATTATTACACCCTTCTCTAATATATAAATCACGACCTTCTAATTCTAATGGAGTATATGGTTTTACTGTTTCAATTGTTGCCACATTAGATTTTACTAATATTAATGGTACAATTTCAACTAAACCTCCAATTACAATAGCTACTGTGGTTAAAATAGTAAACAAAATGCTTCGCCTTTCTAACCATCCATGCCAGTGTTCTCCTGCTATTCTTCCTGCTCCAATTTTCTTTAATGGCATTGCTTCAGCCAATTCATCTTCAACAGTAGAACCTTGCCGAGCGGTCATAATTAAATTATATGCTAATAGTAAAAATCCTATTAAATATAAAGTGCCACCTAAAGCACGCATCCAGTACATTGGTAAAATTGCGGTAACAGTTTCTAAGAAGTTACCATAGACCAATGTTCCGTCTGGATTAAATTCTTTCCACATTAATGCTTGTTGAAAACCAGCTATATATAATGGAACGGCATAAAACAAGATTCCAATTGTACCAATCCAAAAATGTATATTTGCTAATCTTTGAGAATATAGTTTAGTTTTAAATAATTTTTCAGCTAACCAATATAATATTCCTGCTAACATAAAACCATTCCAAGCAAGTGCTGCAACGTGTACATGTGCTATAATCCAATCGGTATAATGTGCAATGGCATTTACATTTTTAAAAGATAACATTGGTCCTTCAAATGTTGCCATACCATAACCAGTAATTGCGACTACAAAGAATTTTAATACCACATTTTCACGAACTTTATCCCAAGCACCACGTAAAGTCAATAAACCATTTATCATTCCACCCCAAGATGGAAATATTAGCATAATTGAAAATACAGTTCCTAAGTTTTGAGCCCATTCAGGGAGTGCGGTATATAATAAATGGTGAGGGCCAGCCCATATATAAATAAAAATCAAAGACCAGAAGTGAATAATAGATAATCGATATGAATAAACAGGTCTATTTGCAGCTTTAGGTAAGAAGTAATACATTAATCCCAATACTGGTGTTGTTAAGAAAAATGCAACTGCATTATGACCATACCACCATTGCACCAAAGCATCTTGTACTCCAGCATAAACCGAATAGCTTTTAAATGCAGAAACTGGCACCTCTAAACTATTAAATATATGTAATATAGCTACCGTTACTAGGGTTGCAATATAAAACCAAATAGCTACATAAATATGGCGTTGTCTTCTCTTTATTATAGTACCAATCATATTAATACCAAAAATCACCCAAATAAATGTTATGGCTATATCAATTGGCCACTCTAGTTCGGCATATTCTTTTGAAGAAGTTAGTCCTAGAGGAAGTGTAATTGCAGCTGATACAATTATTAATTGCCAACCCCAAAAGTTTATTTTACTTAGGGTATCGCTAAACATTCTTGCTTTTAATAAGCGTTGTAAGGAATAGTAAACACCTAAAAATGTTCCATTACCTACAAAAGCAAAAATTATTGCATTTGTATGTAAAGGTCTTAATCGACCAAAACTTAACCATGGAATTCCTTCCATATAGTTAGGGAATAAAAATAAGATAGCTACAAGTAGCCCGACAAGCATTCCTACAATTCCCCAAAGAATTGTTGCCCAGAAAAATAGTTTAACTATTTTATTATCATAATAAAACTGTTCTTTTTCCATATTTTAATAATTGATTTAGTTTAGTTGATTTTTTTTGTAATTGAAACTGCTTTACGATTATCTTGCTTTAGAGTTGGAGCATCTTTTATTAGCTCATCATCAAAAAGAATTCTTACCGAAGGTGTATATACATCATCATATTGCCCAGATTTTACCAATTTTATAAAAATGACTAAAAAAAGCACAGCTACAGCAATACTAACGGCTATCATTAAATAGATTACAATCATCAGGTTTTATATTAAAAGCAAATATAAGAAAACTAGTATAAATAAAAACATGACAAATGTCAGTTTTTAATCTTCTTTTTAGTAGTTAATAATTGCTGAAAATTAAAACCTTATTTAATGCTGGTTAGTTGTAGGGTTACTCACTAAGTTAGTAAGTATTGTAACGAATATCACAATTGTGATAGAGCTTAGTGGCATTAAGATAGCGGCAATTATTGGAGATAGTTGACCTGTAATTGCAAAATACATTCCAATAATATTATACATAAAAGATAAAACAAAACTTGCTTTAATTACAGTAATAGTTTGTTTGGTTAATTTTAAAAATTGAGGAAGCTCTTTAAATTGAGTAGCATCTAAAATAGCATCGCAAGCTGGAGAAAATACATTGGTATTTTCGGAAATTGCTATTCCAAAATTACTTTGCGCTAGAGCTCCAGCATCGTTTAGCCCATCTCCAATCATAAGCACCTGTTTTCCTTCAGTTTGCCTTTGTTTGATGAATTCTAATTTATCTTCAGGTTTTTGATTGAAATAAAATTTAGTCTCTTTTGGTAATATTTTTTGTAGGTATTCTTTTTCGCCTTCATTATCGCCAGATAAAATGATTAGTTTGTAAATTTTAGATAACTCTTCAAAAACAAGGTCTAATCCTTTTCGATAAGAATTTTTAAAAATATACCTTCCTTTGATTTGTCCATCTATAGAAACATAAATGGTAGTTTCATTTTTAGCTGATGAAGTAGTATTTACAAAATTTGCAGATCCTAAAGTATAAGATTTGCCATGAATTTTTCCTTGAATTCCCTTGCCTAAAATTTCTTTAAAATTGATGATTGTAGTTTCTTTTGAATTTGGTAAAAATTCATACAACATCCTATTCAAAGGGTGGTTTGATGAGCGGATCAAACTCCGAATATTTTGTTGTTCTTTTTTTGACAAGTCATCTCCTTCAAAAACAATATTAGTATCTTTATTGGTTGTTATTGTACCTGTTTTATCAAAAATAATAGTATCAATTCTAGCAGCTTGTTCAATTCCTTCGGCATTTTTTAAATAAAATTTTCTACGTCCGAATATTCGTAATATATTACCTAAAGCAAAGGGTGATGAAAGTGCCAATGCACATGGGCAAGCAATAATTAAAACAGATGAAACTACATGAAACACAAGAGATTTATCGGTCAAGAACCAATAAATCCCAGCAAGAAAAGCAATTGCTAAAATAATATAGGTAAAATATTTGCTTAGTGCATCAACTAAGTTTTTAATTCCGAAATTGCTATCTTTTTTAAAAGCGTCACTAGACCATAATTGTGTTAAATAACTTTGCTGAACAGATTGTAATACATCCATTTCAATAGCTCCAGAGAGTTGTTTTCCTCCTGCAAATAATTTATCGCCAGATTTTTTTGAAACTGGAACTGATTCGCCTGTCACAAAACTGTAATCAATATTAGTATTACTACTAATCAGAATTCCATCAACAGGAATGAGTTCTTCATTTCTAATTAATAGTCGATCACCTTCTTTTATTTTAAAAACCTCTACACTTTCTTCCTTTCCTTCATTGCCAATTTTGGTAACAGCAATTGGGAAATATGATTTATAATCACGTTCAAATGATAAATAGTTATAAGTTCGTTGTTGGAAAATTCTACCTAATAATAGGAAGAATACTAAACCTGTTAGGCTATCAAAAAAACCTTGTCCCAAATCAAAAACAATTTCAATGGTACTACGAATAAACAAGACTGATATTCCTAAAACAATAGGAACATCAATATTTAATATTTTATGTTTTAATCCTTTGTAAGCAGAAATAAAGAAGTCTTTAGCCGAATAAAAAACTACAGGTACAGAAAATACAAACATTAGAGAACGGAATAAATGTTTGTATTTATCTAGCCAAAACCCATCATCTTGAAAATATTCTGGGAATGAAAGTAACATCACATTGCCAAAAGCAAACCCTGCAATGGCAATTTGATAAATTAATGTTTTATTAGATTTATATTTTCCACTTTCTGCATCTTCCAAGCTAATATAAGGCTCATAGCCTATGGAAGTGATGAGTTCAACAACTTGTTTTAATGAAATTTTATAATTTTTAAAGGTAATACGAATTTTCTTTTCTGGAAAATTAACTGATGATGTTACAATTCCGTTATGTAGTTTTGATAGGTTCTCCAACACCCAAATGCATGAATTGCAATGTATGTTTGGTGTGTAAAAAGATACTACAGAAATTTTATCATCATTAAATTCGAGTAATTTTTCTGCAATTTTTTTATTGTCTAAATAATTGTATTTTCCTTTAATTTTAGTAGGAATTGTACCTGGATTTTGTTCAAAATCATAGTAACAACCTAATTCATTTTGATTTAAAATTTCATATACGGTCTTACATCCATTACAACAAAAACACTTATCTCCTATTTGATATTGCTTATCTGGACAATCTAATCCACAATGATAACAAATTTCTTTTGGCATACAACAAAAAAATAAAAGCAAAGTTCTATTAAAATTTCTTTATAAAAAAACGAATAATATTATAATTTTTCTAAATTTGTATATTGCAAGTTAATATGTTTAAAATGATAAGTAAAAGTTGTCAATTGTGTGTTATTAGAGATTTGAATTCTTTGAGTTCAATATCCTCTGAGGAGTTGGAAAAAATTGATGAAAAGAAAGTATCACTATGTTTTAAAAAAGGAGAACATATTTTTAGTGAAGGTAAATCCTTAAAAGGAGTTTATTGTTTGCAAAATGGTAATTGTAAGCTTACAAAATTGGCTCCAAACGGTAAAGAGCAAATAGTACGATTTATACAAAAGGGTGAACTGGTTGGTTATCGTTCGGTTATAAGTAATTCTGTTGCACATTTAACAGTAACAGCCATGGAAGACATGAATGTTTGCTTTATTCCTAAGAATGAAATATTAGGTTTATTTAAAAGGAATGCTCAATTTTCTCAAGAAATTACAAAGGCTTTATGCGATGATTTAGATGAGGCAAATGCTACAATTGCTAATATGGCACAAAAAAGTGTAAAAGAACGTTTGGCAGAATCTCTTTTACTTTTCGAGAAAATTTTCGGGGTGGATAATGAAGGTTTTATTTCAATAACTTTAACTCGAGAAGAAATTGCTAGTGCTGTTGGTACAGCAACAGAATCAACAATTAGATTATTATCTGAATTTAAAAAAAATGATTACATCACTTTACAGGCAAAACGAATAAGGTTAAACAATAAAATAAGGTTAAAACATATTTCTGAAGGGTTTTAGGAAGCCAAGATCCAAAATTGAAAAGTTAGATAGTTATAGAACTATTTATTTATTTGTTTAATTGAAAAAGGATTAAAGGTGAAAGTAATTCTAAAAACTTAATTTTAAATCATTAAAATACCAGCTACCAAAACTTAATTTACAAACTCTACAATCGTTTTTTTAATTATTGAAATACAATCCATCAATTGATCTTCGGTTATGACAAGTGGAGGTGCAAAACGAATAATATTACCATGAGTTGGTTTTGCCAGTAAACCATTTTCTTTTAATTGGATGCAAATGTCTAAAGCTGTTGAACTATCTTCAGTATCATTAATAACAATGGCATTTAATAATCCTTTTCCTCGCACTAAACTTACCAAATCACTATTCTTTATAAACTCATTTAATTCTTTGCGGAAAATTCGCCCAAGTTTATAGGCATTTTCAGCTAGGTTTTCTTCCTTAACAACTTCTAAAGCGGCTATTGCAACATTAGCAGCCAAAGGATTTCCTCCAAAAGTTGAACCATGCTGTCCAGGTTTGATAACATCCATAATTTTATTACTTGCTAATACTGCTGACACAGGATATACACCACCTGATAGCGCTTTTCCTAAAATTAAAATATCTGGAATAATATTTTCATAATCTACAGCCAATAATTTACCTGTTCTTGCAATTCCAGTTTGTACTTCGTCGGCAATAAATAATATATTATTCTGTTCACAAATCTCTTTAGCTTTTTTTAGATATCCGTCATGAGGTACATAAACTCCTGCTTCTCCTTGAATGGGTTCTACTAAAAATCCAGCTATATTTTCTGTGGTTTGAATAATGTTTTCTAAAGCATCAATATCATTATAAGGTATTTTTACAAACCCAGGCGTGTAGGGACCGAAATTTTTTCGAGCAGCTTCGTCATTTGAAAAAGATATGATGGTTGTGGTTCTTCCATGAAAATTATTGTCACAAACAATTATAGTTGCTTTTTCTTCAGGGATTTTCATTTTTTCATAGGCGTATTTTCTACAGATTTTAATTGCAGTTTCTACAGCTTCGGCACCAGTATTCATGGGTAATATTTTATCAAAGCCAAAATAATGAGTAATAAATTTTTCGTATTGACCTAGTTTGTCGTTGTAAAATGCTCGTGAAGTAAGTGTTAAATTTTCAGCTTGACTTTTTAATGCATTGATAATTTTTGGATGACAATGTCCTTGATTAATAGCAGAATAGGCTGATAGGAAATCGTAATATTTTTTCCCTTCAACATCCCAAACAAAAACACCTTTTCCTTTACTTAAAACTACTTCAAGTGGATGGTAGTTATGAGCTCCGTGTTTATTTTCTAGAGCAATAAAACTTGTTGATAAACTTTGATTTTTTATTGACATAGAGAGAATGATTTTTTAGAACCCACCTTAATTAAAATATCTCTTGAACTTTTTTGAGGCTATTGATTAAAAATATAAAATTCCTTCTTTGGGAGAGAAATCATCCTTGTGCAAATTACTATTTTTTTTATAAAGGAAGGTTTATTAAATAAAAATTAGCCATCCCCTGAAAAACACATTAAATAAGTTGTAAAGTATTGATTTTATTGATGTTTCAGGATGATTTAAAATTGGAAAACTGTTTAAAAAGTTGTATTTTGTAATTGATAAAAAAATCAAAATTCACTTAAAAAACAGTTCGATGAGCAAGATACTAACAAAAAAGATACAAACCCAATT
>JAKITG010000042.1 GCA_021648195.1 Flavobacteriaceae bacterium
GATATTTTAAATAAAAACATAGGTATAGAAAGAAATAGTTCTGAAAATTACTTTGAGGAAATTCACAAAGATGTATTGGGTAATTATTATATGCTAAGTCTAACTTATAATTTAAACGGCAACAAAAACTCAAATGCTAAAAGTCGTTCTTCAGGTCATGGAATGAGAAGAAGGCATTAACGATATTACATAGGTAATTTAAAAAATGTGGTAAGAACTAGAGAAAATGGATCAAATCTTATGGAAATCAAAAGAGGTGGTAAGATTTGAAGTATAAATTTTTAAGTTGAACTTCGGTTTAAAAGTTAAAATTTTCCTTTAAATCAAATTTTATTCTATTTTTACCGTTTTTACATCAAATTATACATTTGAGAAATAAAACATTTTAAAATGAATTTAATTCAAAAAAAAATAACAATAGCGTTCTTATTTTTAACCTTTTACGGATTTTCTCAAGAAGACCTAAAAGTGAAAGATAATAGTGTACAAATTGATACTATCAAAGTTGATTCCACCTTAATTTCTGGAAAAAAAATTGCTATAATTGATTATCCTGAAGTTAGTGAATTTGATAAAAAATGGATGAAATCCTTAACCAATTCATCTGCCAATAGATCTTTCGTTATTTTACCACAAGATACTATAGGTGAAATTGTAATCGATAGTTTTTCAACCGAATTATTAAAAGAGCGCTTGGCAGTATTGAACAGTAAAACCCCTTTTAATGTTGAATACAATCGGTCTTTAGAAAGAATTATTAAACACTACTTAAAAAATCGAAAAGAATCGCTAGCCAATTTAATGGGAAGAGCAAAATATTATTTTCCAATTTTTGAAGAGTACTTAGATAAATATGACATTCCTTTAGAGATTAAATATTTGGCAATTGTAGAGTCTGCATTAAAACCAAATGCTAATTCTAGAGTTGGAGCAAAAGGACTTTGGCAATTTATGTATGCTACTGGAAAGCAATATAACTTAAAGGTAAGTTCTTATGTTGATGAAAGGTTTGATCCTATAAAATCAACAGAAGCAGCATGTAGATATTTAAAAGATTTACATAAAACTTTTAACGATTGGGATTTGGCATTAGCGGCTTATAATTCTGGCCCTGGAAATGTAAACAAAGCAATAAGGCGATCTGGAGGAAGTAAAAATTATTGGAATCTTCGTCGTTACTTACCTCGTGAAACCGCTGGTTATTTACCTGCTTTTTATGCAACGCTCTATATTTTTGAATATGCAAATGAGCACCAATTATATGCAAAAAATGAATTGGTAAATACTTTTGAAACAGATACAATTGTTTTGAAAAGACAAATTACTTTCAATCAAATAAATAAGGTTTTAGGTACAGATGATGAATTGATTGGTTTTTTAAATCCTCAATACAAACTAAAAATCATACCTGTTGTTAAAAATAGAAATTATACGTTAAGACTTCCTAAATATTTAGTTGGAAAATTTGTGGCAAATGAAGATCAAATTTATGCTTATGCTGCAGCAAATGAAGCCAAACGAGAAAAAGCTCTACCTAAGTACTTTGAACCTAGTAATAAAATTAGATACCGTGTTAGAAATGGTGATTTTCTCGGTAAAATTGCGAACAGGTATGGTGTTTCTGTTGGTAATATCAAACGATGGAACAGACTAAGGAGTAATAATTTAAAAATAGGTCAACGTTTAACTATTTACCCAAGAAGAGGGACTTATGCGGGCACTTCAAATACTTCTAAAAAAACAACTAAAAAAATAACTGTCCCCAAAGGAAAACACACTACATACACGGTTAAAAAAGGAGATTCTTTATGGTTAATTTCTCAAAAATTTTCAAAAGTTACTGTTGCTCAAATTAAAAAATGGAACAATATTTGGAGTAATAATTTAAAACCAGGAACAAAACTAAAAATCTATTAAATTTTAATTATTTTTGATTTTGTTTTAAACCTAAATCATCATGATTAAAAACATTTCGATTATAGCTATTCTTTTCTTATTATTAAATTCTTGCGCCAAGAACGATAAAGTTACTTTGGTAGAATCTTCTGGCAGAATTAACCATCTATTAATTGTAATAAAAAATTCTGATTGGCAAGGAGAAATTGGTGATGCTTTACGGGATATTATCACTACACCTATTATTGGGTTACCTCAAGAAGAATATCAATTTTCTGTAAATCAAATACCACCAAAAGCATTTAAAAAATTATTTAAACGTACAAGAAATATTTTATTTATTGGTTACGATAGCATTCCTAATTTTTACACCAATTCAAATGTTTATGCTTCACCCCAAACAACATTAACCATTTTAGGAAAAAATAAAGAAGATTTAATTGAAAATATTAATTCCCATAAAAATGAATTGATATTAACTTTTAAAAAGAATGATTTAAAGGTTCTCCAAAAAAATATAACAAAGAAACATCACAAGCTAAAAAACATTGAAACTTTTAATAAATTAGGATTTACATTAAAACTACCATTAACCTATAATATGGTTGAAGATAATGGTGATTTTTTGTGGTACAGAAATGAAATTACAAAAGGTTTATTAAATATTATTGCATACGAAATACCTTACACATCTATAAAAAATAAATTTAATATTTCAGATATTATTAAAATTCGAGATTCTATCGGAAAAATATACATTCCAGGTCAGTTTGATAATACCTATATGTTAACCGAACATCAGGTAAAGCCCATTACTAAAGAAGTAATACTTTCAGAAAAAAAAGCAATAGAAACTCGTGGGCTATGGCTAATCAAAGATGATTTTATGGGTGGTCCTTTTGTAAGCTACACCTTTGATGATAAAAAAAACAACCGCCTTTTAATTATAGAAGGATTTAGCTACTCTCCCGCCACAAAAAAACGTGATTATGTTTTCGAATTGGAAGCTATTTTAAAAACCGTTTTAATAGAATAACTCTTTTTTTGTAATAATTAAAAAGTTAAGAACGTTGTAGTAATTGAATAAAATTTATTAAAACTGTAAGGAAATATAGTAGGTCTAACTCGAATTATTAGTTTAATTCAACAAAATTTTCGGTTGCATAGGTTTTCATTTCTCCTTGATTATCGCTATAAATCAAAAAAGCTTTTAAATTGGGGTGATTTTGTAAAAATTGTTGACTACCTTCTAGTCCCATCGTCATTAAAGCTGTAGCATAGCCATCAACATTTGCGCAATCTTCTTTTGCTATAATCGATACACTTAATAAATTACTTTGGGTTGGAAACCCTGTTTTTGTATTGATAATATGTGTATATTTTTCTTTTGTTATAGGGTCTGTTTTATATTTTCTATAATTTCCAGACGTTGCAATAGATTCATCTATTAATTCTATTTTGGCTTGAAGAGAACTAATTCCATTGTAATTGGGTCTTTCTATTCCTATTACCCAGAGTTTTTTCTTTTGACTAAACCCTCTTGCTCTAACTTCACCTCCTATTTCAACCATATAATTACTTATATGTTTACTTTCTAAAAATCTACCTATAACATCAACAGCATAACCTTTAGCCAGAGCATTAAAATCGAAATACGTTTCTTTATATTTTTTAATAACATATCCTTTTTCAATTTTAACTTTATCAAACCCTACAAATTCTAATAGATTTTTAATTTGTACAGAATCTAAATTTTCAATTATTTTTTCTGGACCAAAACCCCAAGCATTTACTAATATCCCAATTGT
Source organism: Flavobacteriaceae bacterium (assembly GCA_021648195.1). Classification (GTDB taxonomy): domain Bacteria; phylum Bacteroidota; class Bacteroidia; order Flavobacteriales; family Flavobacteriaceae; genus Lutimonas. Next base: position 3,705 of record JAKITG010000042.1, read on the forward strand.
TGGATCAAACGAACCATTAGTTTCTTTATATATTTTATTTGATTTCTCGAAAACTTCTTGAAACATAGTATCTACAACTATGGATGTATCTCCATTATTTATTTTTGAAATATCTGAATTGGGTATATAAGTTGATAAAGATTTATTTACTAAATAAATTAAACTGTCAACTTGTTTTTCAAAAACTCGAGAAAACTTATCTCCATAAGTAATATGAAATGTTGTCCCTAAGGCAAAGCCTTCTAGCTTTACAAAGTTTATTTTTTCTTTTTTTTCATTACAAGAAACAAAGGAAATGACAAAAAAGAGGATTAATATATTTTTCATTAAAACATTACGATTAATTTAACAGTTCAAATATAGTTTTTATATTATATTTTTACTGAAAAACATTGATATTCAATAAAATATTTAATAAGTTTGCTATCTAAAATAAACTCTCATTGAATTATGAAAAAAATAATTTTTACTGCATTAACTCTATCTATTCTTTTAAGTTCATGTGTATCTCAGAAAAAATTTGCTGACCTAGAAACACTTCATGGTCAAGCTAAAGTTGAACTACTTGATGCTAAAGCTGAGTTACAAGGATGTTTAATCGACAAAGATCATTTAGCTGAACTTAATGCTTCTTTAAAAGAAGATAAAGCTCGTTCTATTAAACAAGTTGAAGGCTTGACTGTTTTAACACAATCATCTTCTGATAATATTAAAGATATTATATCTCAACTTAATGAAAAAGATAAATATATTAATGGAATTCGCGATGCGATGACAAAAAAGGATTCTATTAACTTAGCAATGGCCTTTCAATTAAAAAGAGATTTGGCTAGTGGTATTCAAGATGAAGATATTCAAATTAATGTTGAAAAAACTGTAGTGTATGTTTCTATTGCTGATAAATTGTTATTTAAAAGTGGTAGTGCTATAGTTTCTGAAAAAGCAAAAGCTGTTTTAGGTAAAGTTGCTACTGTAGTTTCTAGCAGACCTGATATGGAAGTTCAAGTTGAAGGTTATACTGATAATGTTTCTATTAGCACAAGCTGTATGAAAGATAATTGGGATTTAAGTGTAGCAAGAGCAACTTCAGTTGTTAGAGTTTTACAAAATGATTTTAATATCAGTCCAAATAGATTAATTGCTGCTGGTAGAAGTGAATATGTTCCTCTAGCGAGTAACGATTCTGCTGAAGGTAGATCTACTAACAGAAGAACAAGAATTGTTATCTTACCTCAGTTAGATCAATTCTTTGAGATTTTAGAAAAAAAAGTTGAATAAAATTTAGCATTTTTAACTCATAAAAAAAAGCTGTTTGAGAATTCAAACAGCTTTTTTTTATGAGTTTCATTCATTTTTAAAATTATGGCTAAATATCTTTTTCGAGGTGATTATAAAAACAAAGTTGGTGAAGTAAAAATTAATTCTGATGTCGACAAAAAAATTATCCAACTATTTCACTAATGAATTTTTGTCAAGGCAAAGATTAAATTATTATAAAAAGCACTAAATGTCACGAAAAAAGACCGTTACAAAAGCTATTTTTACAAAGAAATATAACGCTCGATAAAAATTTAACCCACAGTAAACCTTTGTTTATGAGAACTTAAATTTATTAGAACCCATACAGTCCAAGTTCATGTTGACTCCGTACTAGAATTTATTATAAAAGAGGTTCTTCGCCATTTAAATATGAATCGAAATTTATTTTTAAAACCTGAGTTCGACCTAAGAAGTAGATTAAGTCTAATAAAATCAGAATGTTACGTCATTACGAGGCACGAATCAGCCAAAAAAGGCGGACAAGTTGAAGTAATCTGTCTTTAAAAGTGAGATTACTTCAACTTGTCCGCCTTTTTTGGCTGATTCTTCCCTCATTCGCAATGACAAACACAGATTAAATTGCTAATTCCCAATAAAAAACAAAAATTGTTACATCGAACTTAGGTTTAAAAGAGATTCTGAAATTATAATAACAGTGTACACACCTAATTTTAGCTTACATATATATGGTATGAAATTAATCTAGTGTTAAGTTAAAGCTGAAATGGTGTATAAGGCAATCGTGGATTTTGTGGCAGCCCTAGGCAGGGCGGAGCGTTAAAGACATTTTTAGCAAACGAGCCAGCTGGCGCATTGGCAAAACATAGCCGTAGCTACGGAATTATTTTTTAACGACGGGATGTCACAAAATATGCATTGGATTATACGTAGGTTTTAGCTTAACTTAACACTAGTACATGACAGAAATAGTTTCAGAATCATAATAGATTTATAACCATTACTTTATCGATAGAGGATACCATACCTACTAGGTTTTGAATTGCACAGTCTCTATGCAAGAAATGATAATTTTTGTCATGTACTTAGTAAATTAATATTTACCTTAAAAAGATATATATTCCTACCAAAATAAAGCATACAATACTACAAGAATAATCATTATAGCAAAGGCTCCAATATTAAATATCGGACTTGTTTTAAATAATTCTTTCGTAATATCAATTCCTTTTTCATCTTCTCTACCTTTATTTTGAAGTAAGCTTACAATTGCGATAACAACCATAGTTAATAAGGCGGTATATCCCATTTGATCCATAAAAGGTACATCTATAAAAAATGAACTCGTTGACCATCCTTTTGGAGCTACTTTAAAATACATTGCAATTGGTATGGAAGCCAAGGCCCCAACTATAGCACCTTTATTTGTTGTTTTTTTCCAGAATAACCCTAAAATAAATACGGCTAAAATACCAGGGCTAACAACACCTGTATATTCTTGAATAAATTGGAAAGCTTGATCTATTCCTCCTAATAACGGAGCCATAATACTTGCAACAATTAATGCAACAGCCGCAGAAATTCTGCCCATATTTACTGTTTCTTTATCATTTGCATTTTTATTAATATATTGTTTATAGATATCCATTGTAAAAATAGTAGATGTTGAATTTAGCATTGATGCCAATGATGACACAATTGCTGCGGCCAATGCTGCAAAAGCCACACCTTTTAATCCAATAGGTAAAAATTGTAACAACCAAGGGTATGCTTTATCTGCTTGTTCTGTCGAAGGTAAATTTTGAAGTCCAGCGGCACCTAATCTTGCCATAATTTCTGGATCATTAACCATTACATAGGCAGCAATACCTGGAAGAACAATAATTAATGGAAGAATCAATTTTAATCCTGCTGCTAATAAAATTCCTTTTTGTGCCTCCTTTAATGATTTAGCAGCAAGAGTTCTTTGAATAATATATTGATTGAATCCCCAATAATATAAATTGGCAACCCACATACCTCCTACCAATACACCAAGACCTGGTAAATTTTTAAATTCTGAATTTGACTTATCCAAAATCATTGAAAATCGTTCAGGAACTGCATTGTAAATCGTTTTAATACCCTCTACAGCTCCTTCTCCATTTGATACTGTATTTAAAGCAATATATGTGGTAACTAAACCTCCTAAAATTAAAAACACAACTTGAATAACATCTGTCCAAGCTACTGCTGAAAGTCCACCGTATAAAGAGTAAGCTGCTGCAAATAATGCCAAACCCATAACTCCATAAATCATTGGCACTCCCATAACGGTTTCCAATGCTAGTGCACCTAAATATAAAACGGTAGTTAAATTAACAAAAACATAAAGGGCAATCCAAAAAACTGCTAAAATAGTTTTTAAATTTGTTGAAAATCTTTTTTCTACAAATTCAGGAATTGTATATAATCCTTTTTCAATGAAAATTGGCAAGAAATATTTACCTACAATGATTAAGGTAATGGCAGCCATCCATTCATAAGATGCAATTGCCAATCCTGAAGCAAAACCAGAACCCGACATTCCAATAAATTGTTCTGCAGAAATATTTGCTGCAATTAAAGAAGCTCCAACTGCCCACCAAGGCAAGGATTTGCTTGCCAAAAAATAATCTTCTGCATTCTTTTGATGTCCTTTTTTATCTCTAGAAACCCACAAACCTACTCCTAGAATTAATAAAGCATAGGCTATAAAAATGATATAGTCTAAAGTACCGAAATTTGTTGTCATGGTTTGTTAGTTTTAATGTTAGTTATTAATGTTAGTTATCTAAATAGGTAGCCAAAGAAACAAAATATTTATTTTCAATCAAAATTCATTGGTCTAATTTTAATTTACAACAGAAGTTCCTCTGCTTGGGTTTGCTACAAAAGCATCTAATTTAATATTAAATTTATTAAAATATGCTAGAGATACTTTTTCGATAAAATCGGAAATAGCATCTTCATGAATTAAATTGATTGTACAACCTCCAAAGCCTCCACCCATCATTCTTGAACCAATTATTGTATCAAAATTTTTTGAAAATTCAACTAAAAAATCTAATTCTGGACAACTCACTTCATATTCTTTTGATAATCCATAATGTGTTGCATACATCAAAGCTCCAAAATCATTTAATCTATTTTCTTTTAAGGCTTCAACAGCACTTAATACTCTTGTTTTTTCTTCAATAACGTATCTACATCTAATATAAACGGTTTTTGACAAAAGGTTTTTAAATTCTAACAACATTGCTTCATCAACATCTCTTAAAGAATTAACTTCTGGATATTTTTTTTTGATGATACTTACTCCTTTTTCACATTCTTCACGTCTTGTATTGTATTCGCTTGAAGCCAGACTATGTGAAACATTAGTATTTAAAAGTAAAATTTTATAAGGTTTAATCTCTATAGGGATATATTGATGCTGTATCGATTGGCAATCTAATAAAATTACATGATCTTTTTTACTCATTACGGAAGCATATTGATCCATAATTCCACATTTCGTACCTACATAATTATGTTCTGCTCTTTGAGATAACTTTACAATATCCAATTTTGATAAGCCTAAATCAAACATTTCATTGAGTCCGAAAGCCAAACCACACTCTAAGGCTGCCGAACTGCTAATGCCTGAGCCTACAGGAATATCACTAGAAAGTACACAATCAAAACCTTCAACTTTATTGGTTAATTGTTGTATTTCATATAAAACTCCTAAAATATAATTTTCCCATTCTTTATCACTGATCTTAATATTTTCTAAATCAAGAGAAAAGCTAGCATCATAATTTGCGCTATAAATATTACAAATATTTTTAGAATTATTTTTCTTTAGCTTGAAGATAATTTTTTTATCTATGGCTGTTGGTAAACCAAAACCTCCATTATAATCGGTATGTTCACCTATAAAATTAATCCTACCTGGAGATTCAATGGTGAGTTGAGGAATAAAATTTTTAAATTGGGGCATTTATATTAATCATTTATATTAATTGGTCTCGAAGTTTTTTTGACATTCCTTTTACAACCATATCATAAGAATGATCGATAAGTTCTATAACAAATTTTTGTGCTAAATTAGTTATTTCTACAGTATTCCAATGTTTTTTATTCATATGAAAACCTGCAAAAATAATTCCATCATATTCTTCACGAAGTTCAATTGCTTTTTCTGGATCACATTTTAAATTTATAGCTGGAGGTTGACGATTTAACCCTGTCAAAGCAAACATTTTTCCCAAAACTTTAAAAACCAAGGTAGTATCATCAAAAGGAAAATCTTCGGTTACAGAGGGTTTACTCAAACAGTAAGTTCTAATTTCTTCAATATTCATAGAGTAAAAATAACTAATTATTATTTTACAAGAATACCAAAGCCAATTTAATTTCCTGATAAGTAATTTCACCTTCTAATAGTTCAAAAATTGGTTTTAAACTTATCGTATTTTCTCCCGAGTTTTCTTTTAAAATTTTATTTCTAGCTTTTTTAACTTTAGAAAGTATTTTTTTATCGGGCTTAAATTTTGATAAATTGGTTGCAGGATATAGTTCGGCAATTTTTAATAAATGTGTAGTTATGGTACCTGTACTCAGCTCTCTTTCTTTAGCAATATTCTTCAACGAAAGACCTTCATCAATCAGCTGTTTTGTGCTTAAATATGTTGATTTCTTTTTTATTTTTAATCCTTTTTTAAGGTTTCTTTTATTTTCTTTTATTTCATCAAGATTGATAGTTCCTCCTGATTTTTTAATAAAATTTAAGGCTAGATTTTCTAGTTCTTTATTTTGAAAATCACTTTCCGCTTTAAGCGATAATTCTTGAAATCTTTTATCGGCTTTTAAAGCCAAATCATCGACTTCTAAAGTTATGGTATTAAAGCCTATTAATTTCAAACCTTTTAGGCTTTTAACTCTTGACAATGCTACATAGCCTTGCCCTTTTTCAAAGGTTTTACTTAAGTCCATTTCGGCACTATCTAATGTCATTCCTTGACTTTTATGTACAGTTATTGCCCAAGCCAATCTTAGTGGAACTTGCTGATAACTAACCAATAATTTTCCATTTTGGTCTTCTATTCTCCAATCTTCGGCTTCGGCTGTTATTTGATATCCATTAAGTAATTTTACAACGGGTAAATTATCTTCATTAAATTTTAAAACAATACCTAAACTACCATTCAAATAACCTTTTTCATTATTATTTTTTACAAACATTACTTTGGCTCCTACTTTTAATTCCAATTTTTCAGGAGCCATTATTGATTTTTTTACAGATTCGGCTAGTTTTAAATTTCCTTTTATTATTGCTTTAAAATTTGATTTTTCTCCTCTAATAGAATTTAAATATTCACTATTAATTCGATCTACATCTAAATTATGGGTAAACAATTTTGTAGGCTCATTAGCATTTAATTCATCATTATTTGAACTCAAAATTTCAATAGATTTTTGACTCACATTTCCATTTCTTATTTCATTTAAGATATTGTTTAAATGTTGATCTGTTTGTCTGTATTGATCTGTTAAATAACAAATAGAGAGTTTTGCGTCAAGCCATGCTTGCGACATGAATGAGAATTTATCACGGTTGGTTTCTCCATAATTTCCTATAGGGGGAAGTTGGAAAAAGTCTCCACATAATATCAATTGAACACCTCCAAATGCTTGATCTGTTTGTCTAAAAAATTTTAAAACTTCATTAACTAAATCTAGTTGTTTTTTATGCAACATAGATATTTCATCAATAATTAATACTTTACTTTTTTCTATATTTTTTTTAAGGTATTTTTTTTCTTTTAGATCTCTCAAGTTACCTAGAGAGAGTGTATTTTTTATTCCTATTCCCGACCAAGCATGAATTGTAGTTCCTTCTAAGTGAGTTGCCGCAATACCTGTTGAAGCAGTAATAGATACAGGTATTTTTCTTTCTTTTAGATATTGAATATATTGATTTAAAACATATGTTTTACCAGCACCTGCAGAACCTGTTAGAAAAATATTTTTTCCTGATTTTAAAATCGATAGTGCCTTTTCTTGATTCATTTATTTCAATATAAATATTAATGAAATACAAATATAAGTGCTAGTTATTACACTTACATATTATTAATGTAGTAGTTTTAAAAAGTTAACATTTATATTTCGGCAATTTGATAAAGTGTTTTTTGATGAAAACTATTTTCCAATTTTTAAAGTATTATTCTTGTTAGCTTCTAATATATTATTTTCTGGAAGAATTAAAGCTTGATAATCTAAAGTCCATCCAATAGTTTCAACAATATTTTGAATCATTAAAACAGCTTCTAAAGCTTCATTTTTTGCTGTATCTAATAAACCACTTTCCGGTATTTTAGACATCACATGTTCTTTTGCTTTGGTATTTAATTCGGTTAAATCTGTAGAATCAAATTTATTAAAAAACCCTTCTTTTTTATCGTAATATTTATAATCGGTATCAACACTTAACACTTCTGGTTGAGGAAAATGAGTTAATTTTATTACTTTTTTTTCATTAATTGCTTTCATTTTTAATTTTGATAAATCAAAACCTATATGAGCTTTGGCATTAATTAAAATGATTGCCTTTTTTTTACTTGATATCAAACTTAAAAATCTTTCTTTTGTGTTTTCATAATGATAAATTTCGGCAAATTCTCCTTCAACAGTTATCAGTTTACAAACACTTCTAATTTTTTCTAACAAAATAACCGATTGTGTATTTGTTTTATCTTTATTTTTTTGAATTTTTATATAGTTTAGAATCCAATACGTAATAATTGCTCCTAAAAAAAGTCCTAATAATGCTTCCATTGTATGAATTTATATATTAAAAGTAGTGAAATAAATTTAAGTTGGGTTCTAAAAACCTTGTAGGAGATTAAACTACAAACAAATCTGCTGCAATTCCATCGGCTAAAAACTTACCTTTATCGGTTATCAAAAGTATGTTATTTTTAATTTTTAATGTGTTGTTTTGTATATATTTTTGTGCATTATTTAATAATTTATTTTTGATCTCTATGCCGTAATTTTTTTCAATATTTATCAAAGAAACTCCCCAAATGGTTCGTAAACCTGTCATAATTTTTTCATTAAATCTATCGTTGTTTGTTAGTTTCTCAATTTCCTGAGGAAGGATTTTTTGCTGAATTGATTTTATATATCTGGCATTATTTGAAACATTCCAGCTTCTAGTTTTTCCATGGTAAGAATGTGCTGATGGACCAATTCCTAAATAATGTTTCCCTTGCCAATATGAAGTATTATGTTTAGAGAAAAAATTAGGTTTTCCAAAATTAGAAATTTCATACTGAATAAATCCGTTTTTAGTAGTTTCCTCCATCAATACATCAAAATGATTTGCTGCTAAAGTTTCATCTAAAGGAGGATATTTTTCTTTTTTTATAAAGTTTGCTAAAGCAGTTTTTGGCTCAACAGTTAAAGCGTAACTTGAAATATGTGACACGCCAAAATCAAATGTTTTTTGTAAATTTTGTTTCCATTTTTCAACACTCATACTCGGTATTCCATAAATCAAATCAATGGTAATATTATCAAAGTGGGGAGTCGCTACTAACAGAGAGTTCATTGCTTCTTTGGCATTATGTGCTCGATTCATAAATTGTAAATCATCATCAAAAAATGATTGGATTCCGATACTTAATCGATTAATTAGAGAGTTAGCCAATTGTTCAATTTTCAACTCATTTAAATCATCAGGATTGGCTTCTAAAGTAATTTCTGGATTTTCAATAACGCTATAATTTTCATACACTGTGTCAATCAATAATCTTAAATCATCAATAGTTAATAAACTTGGTGTTCCTCCACCAAAATAAATAGTTTCAATTGTTTGGGTCAGTTCATTTTTACGTAAAATTAATTCATCAGCAATGGCTTGAATCATTTCTGATTTTTTCTTTAACGAGGTAGAAAAATGGAAATCGCAATAATAACATGCTTGTTTACAAAACGGTATATGGAGATAGATTCCACTCATTTAGTCTTCAATTTTCAGGCTTAATAAGCAATTGAAACTTCATAATCTTCATTGCTATACCCAAACCATTTAGGTTTTCGGGAGTTTTGGCGAAAGTTATTTTTTTCTTTAAAAAGGCAAAAAATTCAACCATAGCCTTTGTTAAGGTTTTATTTTTTAACGCATTTAAAGGAAGAAAGAACGAGTCAAAAAACCGAAAGGCTGTGTGGTTTGGGTATAAGAAATAG
>JAKITG010000210.1 GCA_021648195.1 Flavobacteriaceae bacterium
GTTTTAAATAAAAAATAATTGCTGCTAAAATTAAAGTTGTTATTAAAAATAAAATCACTCCTAAAAGTAAATTTCGCTGCGATTTTTCTAAATTTTGAGAAGTAGCCTTTACCGTTTTAGTCAGTTTTAATTCTCTAATACTTGCAGAATCTAATTTTTGCTTGTATTTGTATTCATATTCTATTTGCGTTACTTTTTCAATGTTTTTTTTGTTAAAAAGACTATCATTTAATATTTTGAATTGTTGATGATTTATAAATGCTTTTTTGTATTTGTCAGTACTTTCATAAATTTTTGAAAGTAATTCATATACATCCATTTGATAATCTATTAGTCCAAGCTTGTTTGAAAGCTCTTTGCTTTTTAGAGCATTAATTAATGCTTTTTTGTATTGTTTTTGATTAAGATATACTGTCGCTATGCCTAAATAGGAATTACATAAACCGCGCTGGTTATCAACTTCTAAACAAATTTTTTTTGCTTTTACAAAATATTTTAGTGCCTCAGAGTTCTTATCAAGTAATAAATAAACATCTCCTGTATTGTTTAAGCAAAGAGCAATTTGCATTCTAAAATTAATTTCTTTACTTACCTTCAATGCGTTTTTGAGTAAATCAATAGCCTTCAGGTATTTTTTTTTCTCTTTATAAATAATACCTAAATTACTTGTAATGGTCGCTATTCCTTTTTTATTGTCATACTTTATTGCAATTTTTAATGACCTCTCATAAAATACTATCGCTTTGTCATAATTTTGTAATTCACTATAAATAGCGCCAATATTCATTAAGAGTGTTGACATCTTTGATGTATTTCCAAATTCTTCATTTATAGATAATGCCTTTTGGTAATATTCTAGAGCTAAAGGGTAATTTCCTTGATAATGGTATATAATACCTATATTATTTAAAACATTCGAAATTCCTACAATATCCTTTATTTTTTCAGAAACTTCAAAAGACTTATTGTAATATTCTAAAGCAAGAGGGTAATTTGCTTGCTCCATATAGATATTACCAATATTATTAAAACAATTGGAAACTTCTAATTCGTAATTATGCTTTAAATTTAAAGCTAAGGCTCTATTATAGTATAAAGTTGCCTTTTCATAATCGCCTTGATCTATATAGGAATGTCCAATATATTTTAAACTTATTGCTGTGTTTTTTGTATCCTCAATTTTTTCACTAATCCTTATTGAGTTTTTGTAATATTCTACAGAGTTATTATAGTCACTTTTATAATAATAAGCTAGTCCTGTTTTAGCGTAACATTCTGAAACACCTATTTTAAAATCTATTTTTTCGTATAATAAAAGCGCTTCATTAAAGTGTTTAATTGCCTGGTTATAATTTGGTTGTGACATTTCAGCAACTCCTCTTACATAAATTCCTCTAGCCGCACCTTTTTTAAAACCTATAGCTTCTGCAATTGTTTCAGACTCCTCTATATATGCTATAGTTTTATCTAAATCTTTCTTGTAATATAAATAAGCTAAATCATTTAATAGATTTACTCTTACAGTATCTTGCTTTTTATGATTTTGCAATTCGTTTTTTAAGCTGTCTATCTTTTTATTTTGGGATTGTACATTAGTTAATGTAAAGAGCATACAATAGAGAAAAAAGATGTTTTTACGAGTTGAATTCATATACTATGTCAGATTTTTCAATTTTTAGAATGAACTAGAACCATAAATATATAGTATTTAAGAGTATCTTTTTAGCATTGCCTTAAGGTTGCCTCTTTTTGTTTATACAATTGGTTTTCTCATTTAACAATTTTGCGGGTTTATTCAAGGCACTTCATTTTGGCTTAAGCCTTAAAGGCGGCAGGTAGCACTAAAGCCGCTATTATTCTTATATAATGTTAGCCTACTAGCGTTGTATTATTCAGTTTTTATTAAAAATTCTTCCAATACTTTCAAATAAGACTCATAACCTTTTACAATTTTCCAAATTGTTTTTGAGCCGTGAAATCCTTCAACTTCTGGCTTGAAATGAGTAATGTATTTTTTATCAATAAACCTTAAAACCTTGCTTACTTGTTCAATCTCTTTTTTTGCAGATGCAGCAAAAACAGGAATTTTTAGGTCTTTTATCTGTTCTTTTAAACTTACTTTTTTCAAGTGTTCATCTGGGCTAAACCCGAATTATGCGATAGGGTTCGTGATGAGGCTTTAAGTCACAATAAATCAGGCAGTTTGGATTCGAAAGCATAGCACCGCTATGGTGAGAACACAAACAAAGCAAAGCGACTGATTTGAAGT
>JAKITG010000043.1 GCA_021648195.1 Flavobacteriaceae bacterium
AAATCAATTCAAAGTCGTCATTAAAAAGTTTAACCTTGGCGGCTTTGTTTTAAAATCTTTTACAAATGAGCGCAATAATTATTACCACCGAAGATCTACATGAGTTCAAACTCGAACTCTTGGATGACATCAAAGAATTACTCAATAATCAATCTGGACAAATCACTAAAAAATGGTTAAAATCCCCTGAAGTTAGAGAGCTTCTTGGTATTTCTCCAGGAACACTACAAAACCTACGAATCAATGGTACATTGCCTTACACCAAGGTTGGTGGTGTGTTGTATTATGATTATCAGGAAATTATGCAAGTGTTGGAAAAGAACAGAGTTCATAACTAATTCTAACTGAAGTTTTGGAAGACATTAATTACATCAAACACCTTAATGCTGTGTTTGTGCATATTTCTAAAGATTCTCGTTTAAACCCAACTCACATTAGTCTGTATTTTGGGTTGTTTTATTTGTGGAATACCAACTTTTTTAGAGATGAATTCTATATCAATCGTGACGATGTTATGAAACTATCCAAGATTGGTTCAAGAACCACATACCATCGTTGTATAAAAGAGTTAAGTTATTGGTGTTATTTCGAATACTTACCCTCGCACAATTCATTTCACGGTAGCAAAATTAGGATGTTCAATTTTTGTACTAGTGGTGGACAAGTAATGGACTCTAGCCAGACCAAAAATTGTACTAGCGATGGACAAGCACTGGTATCTATAAACAAACATATACAAACAGTAATAAACAAAAAAAACAATAACAAACCTCAAAGTTTTAAAAATTCAAATTTTCAGAATTCAAAAAACCAGAACAAACAACAAGCGGTTGACCAATATCAGGACAACCTAAAGACAACTACCGATAAAGATTACAATGAGCCACTATGAGTTTACAGAAACCGCATATCATTACAGAAGACAATATACAATACATATTGGGAGAATTAAAAGGCAACCATATCCTCTACGATTTTGATAAAATTCTTATTTATCTGGATGTTAAAGGGAAACTGTTATTCGGCGAAAAGTTTAAGATTTACAAAGAAGATACAAGTATACTCTATAAACTTTGTAATTATCAAATTCGAGACTGGCAAGCCTGCAAAAAACTGAATATTGATATTCATAAAGGTATTTTACTTTCTGGTCCTGTAGGTTGCGGTAAAACCTCTTTGATGAAGCTCATTCGACATATCACACCGCATTATCAATCCTATGAAATGATACCAACACGAAATGTTACTTTTGCGTTTAATCACATTGGCTACAAAATCATAGAGCAGTATGGCGATAGCAGATTCTATTGCTTTGACGATTTAGGCATCGAGCCCACAGGACGCTATTTTGGTAAAGATTGTAATGTGTTGGGAGAAGTAATTCTTTCTCGCCACGAACTATTTTTAAAATACAAGTTTAAAACACATTGCACTACCAACCTCAATGCTGAAGAAATTGAAGAACGTTATGGTAATCGAGTACGTTCAAGAATGCGTGAATTGTTTAATTTGATTGGGTTTGATAAGGATAGTTTGGATAAGCGGAGATAATTAGCTTCTAATTATGACTATTAAGTTTTAAAAATATATTAATTAAAATCGATCCACGGTGTTGTTTTTCAGTGTATTGAAAATTATTTTTAAAAATAAAAACTTCATAGAATCAAACATAAAATTTATGAAGTAAAATTGTACATTTACTGAAATCTTAGATGTTAAAATTGTATGATAAACAGATTAATATTTTCTGGACACGAAACATTTCACTGCAAAAACCTTTGGCTTAAAAAAGGTTATGACTTTGTTGAAAGCAGTGGTAAGTTTACTGACCAATCGTGTGTTGAACTTGGAGTAGGAAAGAATATGGTAAGTTCTATTAGATTTTGGTTAAAGGCATTTAATATTATCGATTATGATAATGAAAAAATAACACAGATAGCTGAATTTCTTTTTGATAACGAGATAGGTAAAGACAAATATTTAGAAGATGAAGTTTCTCTATGGTTATTACATTATATTTTAATTACTAATGACTATTCATCTATATATTCAATTATATTTAATGATTTCAGAAAACTAAAACCAGAATTTGATAAGACGCATTTTATTTCTTATGTTGAAGGTATCAACTCCAATTTAAATCATAATACCTTATCTAAAGATTTTTCAGTCTTTTTGAGAACATATTATTCAAAAAATGAAAAAGACAAAGAAGATAGTTTTTCGGGATTATTTTCTGATTTGGAACTAGTACACGAAATAAGAAAAGTTGGTGGTTCTAAATATTATATTCAGAATACTAAACAAAAAAATATACCTGAGGAATTAATTTTATTTATTATTTTGGAAAATGATAGTTATGGTAAGTCTGTTAGTTTTAAAAATCTTTATAGCGAAATTAATAGTGTAGGTAATATTTTTGCCTTTTCTAAAGAACAACTAGAAGATAAGTTAGTAAAAATATCAGAAAAATATCCAGACATTATTTACTCAAATGAAGCAGGAGTTAAAGAGTTACAATTTAAAGGAGAGAAGCCAAACTCTTTTAAAATTTTAAGTGCGTGTTATGACTAAAATTAAATATCAATCATCTATAAATATTATTAGAGACCAAGATAAATTGGTCGATTATATACCTAGTAATAATACCGTTAGAATATCTAATTTTATTCTGGAAGAATTCGATAAAGGAATTCATAGTTTTAATATTATCGGATCTTACGGTACAGGTAAATCTTCCTTTTTATGGGCTTTTAATAGAAGTGTTTCCAAATCATCTTCTGAAAATTTTTTCAATTTTTCATCAAAACAAATTAAAGAAACAGAGTTTATAAATATAGTTGGGGAGTACAATTCCCTGATTGATTATTTTAAATCTTATTTTTCTATTGAAAATAAATTAAAAGGAAATCAAGAAATTTTTGATTGTATTTATCAGTTATACAACAATGTTAGAAAAAAAGAGGGGTTATTAATTATCAGCATTGACGAGTTTGGTAAATTTCTTGAATTTGCTTCTAAGAATAATCCTGAAAAGGAGATGTATTTTATTCAACAGTTTGCTGAATTTGTAAATGACTCTAATCGAAATATATTATTAATAACGACATTACATCAATCTATTGATGCATATGCATTTGAATTAAGTGATTCTCAAAAAAATGAATGGAGAAAGGTAAAAGGTAGGTTACACGAAATTACTTTTAACGAACCTGTAGAGCAATTACTTTATTTAGCATCTAACCATTTCAGTGAAAAATATAAAAATACTCCGAAGGATAAACGCTATTTAAATGATTTAATTTTATTGAATCAATCAAACAATTGCTTTAAATTAGATAAGAGCTTCATCGATAAAATAGGAAATAAGTTGTTTCCTTTAGATATTTTTTCTGCTTTTATTTTGACATTATCTTTACAAAGATATGGGCAAAATGATAGGTCTCTATTTTCATTTTTATATACTTCTGACCATCTAGGATTGGATAGCCTAAAGAATAATCAAATATTTGATTTATCGAAATTGTATAATTACTTGTTAATTAATTTATATTCTATTTTAAGCAGTAAAAACAACCCTGATTATACACAATGGTCTTTAATAAAATCATCTATTGAAAAAGTTGAAGCTCGAATAGAAGATAATCAAAACATATCCATTGATATTGTTAAAATTGTAGGTTTATTAAACTTATTTTCAAGTAAAGGAGCAAGTATTGATGATGGTTTTATAGTTAAATATCTAAATAACAAATATTCCAATAAAGATGTTAAAAATGCACTTAAACAATTAACAAAGAAGGAATATCAAATAATTCGTTTTAATACTTTTGAAAAGTCATTTAGACTATATGGAGGTTCAGATTTAGATATTGAAGATGCCATAATAAAAGTTGGTAAAAATATTGATGATTCCATTGATATTACTACCAAATTACAAGAAGCCTTTAAGTTTCCTATTATTACAGCAAAAGAAGTTACTTATAATACTGGAACGTCTCGTTTATTTGAATTCAAGATAAGTGAAAAACCAATTCTTGAAACTCCTGTAAATGAGATTGATGGATTTATTAATCTGATTTTCAATGAAAACCTTGAAGAAGAAAATATAATTGAAAATTCATCAAACTGCAATGAAGCAATTTTATTTGGGCTTTATAAAAATGCATCTACTATACGGAAAACCCTTTTTGATATTTTAAAAACAGAAGAAGTTTTAAAAAATGTAGATATTGATGATAAATTTGCAAAGGAAGCTTTACACAATATAGTTAGCAACCTAAAAGCATTACTTAATCATTATGTAATAGACTCACTATATTCTGATAAAATCCAATGGTTTTTTAAAGGGAATAAAGTAGTAATAAATAGTAAACATCAATTAAATAAGCTCCTTTCAGAAATTTGTCGAAAAATATATCCATCAACGCCAACAATAAAGATGGAATTGATTAACAAGCATAAAGTTTCTGGAGCAATAAATAGCTCAAGGAAATCTTATTTTGAAAGACTTGTTAATCATTGGAACGAAAAAGATTTTGGCCATCCAGAAGATAAATTCCCTGCCGATAAAACAATCTATTTGAGCTTAATTAAAAACAAAGGGATTCATCAGTATGATGGGCAAGATTACGTTTTAAAAATGCCAAGTAGTGACGACGAGAACTTTTTAAAAGTTTGGAAAGTTTGTGAATATTTTTTAGATGGAGCTAGAACAGAGCCAAAACAAATAACAGAATTAATAGAAACTTTAAAAAACAAACCTTTTAAATTAAAACAAGGTGTTGTCGATTTTTTGATTCCTACTTTTTTATTCACAAAAAGAGGAGATTTTGCACTTTATAATGTAGATGGAGGCTATTTGCCATATATAACGGAATCTAATTTATTTTTAATTACTAAAAACCCTCACGAGTATACAGTTAAATCATTTGAATTAACTAATCTTAGATTATCTCTTTTTAATAAGTACAGAAGGTATTTAAATCAAGAAGAGAAGGGTTCAATGTCTAATGAATCGTTTATTGAAAGCGTTAGACCTTTTTTAATTTTATATAATGGATTGACACCATATTCTCAAAAAACTAAAAGACTAACACAAGAAGCCTTAAAACTTAGAGAAGCAATATCTAACGCAACCGACCCTGAAAATATATTCTTTGAACAATTTCCAAAGGCATTAGGATTTAATGTTAAAGAGTTGATTGAAAACGAGCAACTTTTTGATGAATACATCATTAAGTTTCAAAAAACAATTTTAGAGGTTAAAAATTCATTTAATGAACTACTGAATCGTTTTGAAAGCTATATAACTAATGAAGTCCTAGGGAAAAACACTACGTTTCCAAAATATAAAACACAGTTGCAAAAAAGGTTCTCTGTATTAAAAGAGCATCAAATTTTACCGTCTCAAAAAACATTTATGTTAAGAGTTAATTCTGACCTAGATGATAGAGACAGTTGGTTAAATTCAATTTGTTTTTCTTTGCTATCTAAACCTATGGATAGAGTTTCTGATAAAGACGAAGATGTTTTAAAAGAAAAATTAAGTTTTATTATCAAGGAATTGGACAACCTATGTGATATTAAAAAAGTAGATTTTGACGAAAAAGAGGAAGATGTTTATAAAATAGACTTCACTTCTCAAAAAGATGGTTTAAAAAACCATCTTATTAGAATTTCAAAAAGGCAAAAAGAAGAAATGAAAAAATCTATTTTATTTTTTGAAAAAGAATTGAGTAATGATAAACAACTAAGAATTGCTATTTTAACGGAATTATTAAAAAAAGAATTAGGTGAGTAAACTAGAACACGTATTAGGCATCTCTGGAGGAAAGGATAGTGCAGCACTGGCAATCTATCTAAAAGACAAATACCCTAGCTTTAACTTTACCTATTATTTTACAGATACAGGAAAAGAGTTAGACGAAACATACCAACTAATAGATAACTTAGAAAGTTATCTTGGTATAGAAGTAAATAGGCTTACTGATGAAAAAATAGAGAGTACAAACGAAGACCCTTTTGATTTTCATTTTAAGTCATTTAGAGGTTATTTACCTTCTCCACAGGCTAGATGGTGTACAGCTCTAATGAAATTAAAACCTTTTGAAAAATTTGTAGGTGATAAGCCTACGGTTTCTTATGTTGGAATTCGAGGAGATGAACAAAGGGAAGGATATATTTCAAGAGCATCAAATATACAATCTATATTTCCTTTCAGAAAAAACATTTGGAGTCAAGATGTTTTAAAGCAAATTTTTAATCCTGAAAACCAAGAACAATTACTTACATATTACAGTCAATACTTTAGAGGAGTTAAACTTGATAAGATTGAAACAGTATTTTCTAAACCAATCTCGTTTAATAGAAATTATAGATTAGAAGCTGATAGAATTATTAAAGAAAAGTTAGATGCTTTGTTAGAATTTGGAGTGATTGAATTTAATAAAAGCATATTTCAATACCTAAAAACAACAGAGTATCCGCTATCTATAGAAGACGATTACCCTTTATTGGAAAATGAAGATAATTTAGTAAGAGCAGATATATTTAAAATCCTTGAAGATAGTGGTGTTGGTATTCCTGCATATTATAATAAAGTTAAATATGAAGTTGATGGTCAAGTTGGAGAATATGCAAGAAGTAGATCGGGTTGTTATTTTTGCTTTTTCCAACAGAAGATTGAATGGATTTGGTTGTACGAACAGCATCCAGAAAAATTTAAAGAGGCAATGAAGTATGAAAATGAAAAAGAACTGTTTACTTGGATTCCTAATGAATCTCTAAAAGAATTAATACATCCAGATAGAGTACGAGAAATTAAATTAAACCACCTTAAGCGTTCAAACAAACACAAATCAACAGACTCAAAATTGTTATTAGACAAACTAATTGATGCTGAAGATGGGGCTTGTACTGCTTGTTTTATATAAGTAATAAGAAACTTCACTATTTATGTTACAAATAATTTAGAATATGCGACAAGCTGCATTTGTTTTAAGTGATAAGATTAAAGCTCACGAAATAAATTATCAACTTTATCCGGTTTTTTGGGATGAATTTGATTTCACTACTATTCGAAGAATTAATCCAATATGGAATGAAATCAAATTTCTAAATGATCAAGGTGATGATCTTAGTGATGATATGAAAGCTTTACCTAAAGATCATGGAGGAATTTATATTTTCATTATTAAATGCGATATTTTGGAGACAACTTCGGAATACTTAGCATATATTGGAAGAGCTCAATTATCTGATAATCATAGTTTAAAAATACGTTGTAGAAAATATTTTTATGAATATTTTGGAGAAGAAGGGCGGTCAAAAATAACACGTATGATTGGTAAATGGGGTAAATATTTATATGTTAAATACGCTGAGATTGATGATAATAATGATACTATTGAGTTAGAATCTCATCTTATAAATGCTATTTTACCACCATTCAATGATCAAATACCTGAGAAAACAATAAGACAAGCTGTTAATGCTTTTTAAAAATTTTAAACAATGAAAATTCCTGCAATAAAAGCTAAAATTGGAACGTGGACATATTATATTACAACCTTAACCTTTCAACAAATTAATGACCATGTTGAAAAAATTGATGATCAACTGCACAATTCAGAAAGTTTACAAGATTTAATACAAAGGAGTATTACGAAGAATTATTTAAGTATTAAAGATTATATACTAAATCAACCTGAAATGTTTTTTAACTCTTTAGTTTTGGCAGTTTATGATGGAACACCTTCTTGGATTGAGGTAGAGCTTAAATATGGTGAGCAAGAATATTTTAATATGGGGTTCTTAGATTTTCCAGAGGAGAATGAGAAAATGTTTCCTGTTGATGGGCAACATCGTGTTGAAGGGATTAAATCAGCTTTACTTGATAATCCTGATTTGAGAAACAATTCTGTTGGCGCAATATTTATTGGACACAGTACAGATGAAGCTGGTATGCAGAAATCACGTAGGCTTTTCACTACATTAAATAGATATGCGAAACCTGTTACTATGGACGATATTATAGCATTAGATGAAGATGATAGTATTGCTATCATTACTAGAGATTTGTTAGAAAACTTTGATTTGTTTACAGGGAAAAATGTTACTAAATCAAAAAATAAAGCTATACCAGATTCTGACAAAAAATCAATCACTTCAATAATTACATTATACCAATGTAATAAAGAACTTTTAAAGTTATATAGAGTGATTAGAAAAAGAGAGGCTCCTAATGTTTCTAGAGATAAAAAGAAGTTAGAGGATTATTTAAAATTTAGACCTAAAGAGGAGGAAATAAGTTTATTCAATGATTATTGCAAGAATTTTTGGCTGGCTTTTGCTGATGGAACTAGTGATGTGAATTTATATTTGCAATCAGAAGAAGAAACACCTGCTTTGGATTTTAGAAATAAGGAAACCGGAGGTAATTTAATTTTCAGACCTGTTGGAATTTTACCTTTTGTACAAGCAGTAATTGAGATAAACAAAAGGAAAGGTACTAGCTTTGAAGATATTTTTGCAAGGTTTGATAGAATGAATTTTAATATGAATATTATTCCTTGGAGGCAAGTGCTGTGGAATCCTTATGAAAATATTATGATCATGGGGTCATCAGCTGTTGTGAAACTACTTTTATTATATATGTATCAAGAAGATGTTATTAGAGTTGGTGAGTTAAGATCTCTTAAAGAAAAGTATGCAGCAAAAATTAATTATGATGAAAATAATGAAAATCCAGTTTTATACAACGTTCCAATACTTTGATTATACATTACAAATTTTTCAAATTTCTAATGCTGATTTATTAATCTAATAACTATATCAAATGTATTTTTTTTTAATTAATCTCCCAACCCTTCCATTAAAACTTCACTATTAAAGTTAAGAATAAATGAAGAGTAATAGTGGCTAAAAATATCTTTTAAATAATCTCCTAAATCGACAGGATTTTCGTTTTGTTTATCTTCATCTTCAACACTTATTCTAAACTTCCTATTAATTGTAATTGTATATAAGAAAAGTACATGGAAATAAATCGAAGTAAAATATTTCCTGTCAGCTAATTCTAATTGGTTTTGAGTAGCATTTTTATATTTAGACTTAAAATCTTTTAGTACAGTGCTATCCATATTTATAAAAACACTTTCAAGTGTTTCACCACTTACTTGAGGTATCATAGTTGTACTATACTCCATATACTGTGTGGTAGCGTCTTCAGCTTCTTTCCAAGAGGCAGTTCCTTCAATTTCTTTTTTTTCTTTGTAAGCCAAAATTAAATTAGGAAGTCCTGATAAACCAGTTTCTTTTTCTTTTTTTACATTTTGATTTTTAGGTTTATCAGGGTTAGTTATTTTAACAAAAAAAAGTTGCTCAAAATTCTTAGCTGGAGCTGATAAAGATGCTGAGACTTGTATAATATCACCAACTTTAGCTTCTTGAGTAGGGCCTAAATTAATTTTTATAGTACCTTCTTTTGGGCTTGACCTATTTACATTCAATATTTTCTTTGGAGTATTAGGCAATGGATTCTCATTTTCCCCACCAATACCATCTCCACCTAAAAGACTAATTTGTAATTCTCCAGGTTCTTCAGATCTATCAAAATAATCATTTTCTACGTCAGTTTTGAATCGAATAGTTTTTTCTCCCCCTAAAGGTATTTGAAATGTTTGAATTTCTCCATTCTTCTGATTTTGGAGTTTAAATAAGGTTGGAAATCGTTCAGGATTAAAATTATATTCTTGTCTTTTATTACCTCTATTATTTTTTGATTTTGGTTTTTCTTTTTTCCGAGACCCAAAATCTTCAATATTATATGCTTGCTTTAATAAGGATAAAATTTTATTATCAAAAGGCATGTTTTGAGAAAGGTTTCTTACTAACTGTTTTGTAGAAGATGCGTCATCGAAATTTGTAGCATTTTGTCTTTGCTTAACTAGTTCTTGTAGTCGTCCATCCTTATGAGCTAATTTTGAAGTTAGAAAGTGCCTTAGATGTTGTGTTTCATCTCCATTTTTTAATCTATCTCTAGAAGCCATAAATAACTCTTTTCTAAAATCATAATTCATTTGAGTACAGTCAACATGAATTAATAAATGATCTTTTAGTAGATTCATTTTAAGACCTCTGCTAATAAATTCTGAAGTGTAGAACCCATGAACTTGTCCATTCATTGAAAATAATACTGACATTCTATTTTTAAAATATCTGTCTCGAATTATTTCTTTTGATTTTTTAATATCAAATTCCTTAATTCTATTTTTGAATAAATAGCAGTGAACTTTTGTTTGTCCAATTATTTCATCTTCAAGATTTTCTGAAAAATTATCTTCAAGATAATCAGTTTTTTCATCTTCAAACCTTCTATTAAGTCCGTAAGCAGTATTTATTAAAACTTTATTGTCAGGATATCTTTTTTCAGTGTCTTTAGTTAAGATAGGAAGAATGGGTTTGTATAAAAACTCGTTGATACTTTGATTTAAATCTTGTGCAAAACCAGAGTAGCCTTTTGGGAATTGCTAAGAATACATCTTAATAATAGATCAAGTAGTAAATTCCCTATCTTCTAAACCTAAATCTAAAGGTTCATTTAGAGGAAATGAAGGTATCTTTTCATCAATTAAAAGATACTCATACCATGTCTCTTTTCTATTATCAGCTTCAGTTTTTTTGTGCTCTCGTATTAAAGTATATCCAAAATCTCCTTTATTATCATATCTTTTAGATGCAATAAGTTGGTATCTCCTTTTTCCACAAAATACAATTGCTCCAGTTCCGCCCATATTATACTTTCCTTGAACAAAATGTATTTCATTCTTATTTCCTTTTTTTATTGATAGAAATGTATCAGGAAAATCTTCAGGGTGCTGTCCTTCTCCATTATCGTATATTATTACGGAAGTAGGTAGGTTTTTCCTTTTTCTTGGTCCTTTACCATCAGCAATAATTTGAATCTCTTTAGCTTGATCTCTTCGATATTTTGGAATATCCCAATTCTTATAATTAGGAAAAAATCTTATAAGAGCTTCATCCATTGATTTAGGAGCATCATTAGATTTTGGATGTATTTCATTCTCATATGATTTCTTCATTAATATTGCATCTATAGAATTTGTAACTTTTTCAATTAAAGATGCAATTGGACTTGATTGCTGATTTTTAATGGTACTAAAATTAGTATCATCTCCACCAAGCGGAACCCAATTATCTTGATTTGTGAAAATATCAGAATATTTTAATGCTACTTTATCAATTTCAGATTCATCTTCAGAAAAATAAATAGAGTGAAATAAAGCTTTTAGGTTGGAATTATTCATAGCTCATAATATTATTAACAAATGTAACAAAAAGTGAGGATTCAATGTTAAAAATATAATGTGATGATGATTATCAGTAATAATTATGAAATAAAAGTTATTAATTCTTTAAATTTCTAACCAACAGAATAGCTTCCTCAAAAATAGCAATTACCACCTCTCTCAAACTCTTCACAATCTCAACAAACAACTCTTTCATAATTCAGTATTTAAATAATTATTAATTCCTATTAATATAGACAATGCCAACGCTTTAATATTCGAGGGTTTTAATAAATAACTAGCTTCATCTGAATTAGTAACAAAACCCATTTCAACAAGTACAGTAGTACAAAAATTAATTGTTTCACGCAATACCTGAAAATTAGCAAACTTAACACCTCGTTTTTTAAAACCTAATTTCCGTGTACTTTCATTAAATATAGATACTCCAAGAAAAATTGATACTTTAATATTCCTATCAGAATTATGTACATAAACTTCCATTCCTTTTGAAACAGTTTGAGAAGCATTACAATGCAACGACACAAATACATCAGCTTTTAAAGCTTTAGCCAATCGACTTCTATCTGATAATGAAATCAACGTATCTGTATATCGAGTCAAATAAATATTATGCTTATTATCAAAAAGGATTTTATTGAGCCTAATAATTTCTTTGGCAACATTCAAAACCACCTCTTTTTCTAAAATGGTATTTACTCCAATTGCACCCGTATCTTTTCCGCCATGTCCAACATCAATAACGACTACTTTTTTCTGACCAAAAACAAAACATATTTGTAGCATCAAAATCATCAAACTGACGTTTTTCAGCTTCGCATACTTCAAAAATTTTAGAGTTATCAACATAGATGCTTCCGTTTTTCATACAATTTGATGTCAAATAACATCAAAGAAGTATAATCTAATCTAAAATTTATTTTATTCACAAATTACTAGTTATCAGTAATTTGAATTACAATATACAGTATTTTTCATATATCAAAATCAAGCAAATTTTAAATCAATTTCGATATGAAAAAATCACTTTATGTAACTGCCTTATTGCTTCTAATTTCAAATTCCATTTTTGCACAAATTGGAGGTATTGAAGATTCCGTTAATGATGTTTCCGACACCATTCGAGCAATTTTCCCAATCATTTTAGGTGTTATCTTTTTAATAGGTTTCCTATTTAATGCAGGACACTTCTTTGGCGAAAATGCCGATTTAAAAAAGGGTATCACACGTGTATTGGTATTCGTACTCATTGCTGGAGCAGTAGTAGGCATCTTTACTTATTTAATAAGCATCGTAGTATAGTATGAAACGGTTCGAAATCTATAAAAACATACGTAAGCGCGCAGTGATAATGGGCTTACCCATTTCATTGTTTGCTCTTATGATGACAGCCGTTATCGGTTCATTATTGTTCATCATTTTTTCGTTCAGTTTTACAGTAATTTTTTTGATTTTTATGTTAAATGCAACACTATATGTAGCCTTAACACACATTACCAAGAATCCAACACTCTTACAGATTCAAAAAGTATTTCCGAAAACCATTAGTAATAAAAAAGTAAGCCACTTGTGTTATGAAGAAAATTAATCTAGCAGCATACCATCCTATTTTAAGTATAGAAAAACATATTGTTTTTGCTAATAATGGCAATGTGGTGCTATGCTATAAAGGCGATTTGCCTGAAATTTATTCCTTGTCCGAAAA